>NZ_WWFY01000299.1:0-9062 GCF_009864975.1 Pseudonocardia sp. SID8383 | reverse complement strand
CGGCGGCGTCGGCGTCCAGCGCGGCCGGGGCGTCGGCGCGCGGGCGCAGGGGGCGCCCGGCGTCGAGCTCGTCGGCGCCGACCAGGCCGTGGGTGACCAGCAGCTTCTCGGTCGCCGCGAGCCAGATCTCGTAGTAGGTCAGGGTCAGGTAGACCGGCGGCGGGAGCGACTCGCGGGAGTGCCGGGACTCGTCGATCGACCAGCCGCCCGGGCGGGCCGCGGCGAGGGTCAGCGCCAGCACCAGCGGCTCCCAGTCCGCGTGGAACCGGACGTCCTCCGGCTCGGGCTCCACCGGCCCGAAGCCCATTGCGCCGCCGAGGTCGTGCGCGCCGTTCACGCCGACACCAGCCGGGTGCCGATCATGGCGTCGCGGGAGACGATCGCGGCGAGCTCGTCCGCGGACCACCCGTCCGTGCCGGCCGGACGCTGCGGGACGACCAGGTAGCGCAGCTCGGAGGTGGAGTCGTGCACCCGGATGGCGACGTCGTCGTCGAGCACGGTCCCGAAGTCGGCGAGCACGCCGCGCGGGTCCAGCACCGCCCGCGACCGGTAGGCCGGCGACTTGTACCAGACCGGGGGCAGACCCAGGACCGGCCACGGGTAGCAGGAGCACAGGGTGCAGACGACGAGGTGGTGCTCGCCCGGTGAGTTGAACACCGCGGCGAGGTGCTCGCCGCCGCGACCGCCGTAGCCGAGCTCGGCGACCGCCGCGGTCGCGTCGTCGGCGAGCCGGGCCGCGAAGTCCGGGTCGGTCCAGGACCGGGCGACGACGTGCGCGCCGTTCCGCGGGCCGACCCGGTGCTGGTAGGTCTCGATGATCTCGTCGAGTGCGGCCGGGTCGACGTAGCCCTTCTCGACCAGGATCGACTCGAGTGCCCGCACGCGGGCGTCCACCGGTCGCAGCTCACCGCTCATCGGGACGACGTTAGCCAGGCGGGGCCGGGGCGTCGAGAGCACGACGGCCCGGCACCTCGCGGTACCGGGCCGTCGGGAGGGCGGTGGGCTCAGGCGTGCGTGAGTGCGTCCTCGAACTCCTCGGCCTTCAGCGGGGCGAGGTCGGAGACCCGCAGGAAGTCGCCCAGCGTGGTGCCGGTCGCGCCCGAGTCGACGTTGCGCGGGCCGCGGCCGGCCCGGACGTCGTCGAGGTTGATCGTGCGCAGGTCGTAGGAGAACCGGGTGACGTCGGAGGTGTTCGGCGCCGACGCGTGCAGGTGGTTCGACGAGAACATGAACACGTCACCGGACTGCCCGGCGATCCGGATCTCGCCGCGGGACTCGAAGTCCTCCAGCGGGAGCGGGTGCGGACGGGTGTCGGTGGTCTTCTCGCCGGCGGCCGCGGTGCGGTGCTTGGCGACCCACTCGTCGTAGTCGTACTGGTTCGAGCCGTTCTTCACCGGGCGGTCGAAGTAGTCGGTGTACATGCTCATGACGTTGTCGCCGACGACGTCGAACACCGGGGTCCAGTAGTTCACGAGCTGCTGCGGGTGGCCGTACCACATGTCGCGGTGCGCCTTGTAGTTGTAGGACACACCGGCGGTGAGGAACTGGTCGGCCGGGATCACGCGCAGCCGCGGGATGTCGAAGTAGGTGCGCTCGGGGTCGACGCCGAAGTCGACGGCGAACTGCTGGCAGAGCGCCTTGGTCCGGTCGCCGTTGGTGAACTCGCGCTTGAGCGGCTCGACGCGGCGGACGAACTCGTCGACGTCCATCTCGTACTGGGCGCGCTCCGGGTCCAGACCCTCGAAGGCCTGACCGATCAGGTCCTTGGCGTGGTCGGCGAGGGCGTTCGCGCCGCCGATCCCGCTGTAGAGGTGGAAGTCGCCCCGGAACAGGGACTCGCGGCGCGCGTCGTCGTCGATCCGGCGGTTGAGGTAGACCGTGATCACCGCTTGCTCCTCCGTGCTGGCTCGGGGTCGGAAACCCGCCTGACGTCTGTCGACGCTAGCGCACACGATCGGGTGAGCATTTACGATGCAACGTAGTAGTCGCGCTGTGCGACACCGTGTCCGGAAGATCCGTTTGGTGTGGTCCGCTCCCTCATGGTTAGGTGAGCCTCACCTATGGAGGAGGCGGCGATGTCGGTCGTGACCGAGGACCGGTCGGCGGTCCGTGTGGTGAGTCTGCAGCGGCTCTCGGACGTCTTCGTCCGGGCCGAGCTCGAGGGGGAGGGGCTCGCCGGTCTCGGCCTGCCGGGCGTCCCCGACGAGGCCTGCGTCTTCCACTTCCCGCTGCCCGACGGCGGCCGCGACGACCACGGTCGCTGGTACACCCTGCGCGAGGTCAGCCCCTGCCGCACCCGGGCGTCCATCGACCTGGTCTGCCACCCCGGCGGGGTCGGCGCCGGCTGGGCCCGGCGGGCCTGCGTCGGTGACGAGATCGAGGTCTCGCACTCCAACAGCTGGTTCAAGCGCCCGGCCGGCGTCGGCTGGCAGATCCTCGTCGGCGACGCGGCCGCGCTCCCGGCGCTCGCCCGGATCGTCACCGAGACACCCGAGGGCATCGACACCGAGGTCGTCCTGGAGATCGACGAGGTCCCGGCCGACTTCCCCGCGCGGGCGCGGGTCCGCCGCGAGCCCGCGAGCGAGACCGGCAGCCGGCTGGCGGAGATCGTCGCCGGGCTGGCGCTGCCGGACGGGCCCGGCTACGTCTACGTCGGCGGTGAGGCGTCCGCGACCCGCGCCGCCCGCAAGCACCTGCGCCACGAGCGCGGCCTGCCGCCCGGCGCCTACGGCGTGCTCGGCTACTGGCGTCGTGACGCCGACACCTTCCGTCGCACCTGGAAGGCCAACCAGGAGCGCTTCGAGAAGGCCTACGCCGACGCGGCCGTCGCCGACGCGGCCGTCGCCGCCGGGGGCGACGACGAGCGGATGCTCGACCTCTACGAGGCGACCCTGGAGCGCGACGGGCTGCTCTGAGCGGGACGTGCCGCGGGACACCGACGCCTCGGTCGGCGCCCGCGTGGCCCAGGCGTAAACTCGGAGGTCGGCACCCCGACCGGGTCGGGAGCCCTACCGCGACCCGGGCAGGGGTCTGTCCTGCCCGCGGCCGGCCCCCGTCGCCGCGCGCACCGCCAGCCCACCTCCACCGAGGAGCCAGCGCCGTCGTGGCCATCCTGTCCGGTCTGCTCACCTCCGCCCTGTCCGACGCCGGTCTCCGCGCCGCCGTCGACGCCGCCCGTGCCGCGGACACCCGCGCCGGTGAGACCCCTGCCGTGCAGGTCGAGGGTCCCTCCGCGGTGCGCCCGCTGCTCGCCGCCGGGCTCGCCGAGACCTCCACGGTGCTCGCCGTGACCGCCACCGACCGGGAGGCCGAGGACCTCGCGGCCGCGGTGTCGGACCTGCTCGGCCACGGCGAGGCGCCGGGCGCCGCCGCCGACACGGTGCACGACTGCGCGGGCGCGCCGGTCGTCGTACTGCCGAGCTGGGAGACGCTGCCGCACGAGAAGCTGTCCCCGCGCCCGGACACCGTCGCCCGCCGGCTGACGATCTTCCACCGGCTCTCCTCGGCGGAGACCGCCCCTCGGGTGGTCGTGACCGCGGCGCGCAGCCTGATCCAGCCGGTCGCGCCCGGGCTGGGCACGCTCGCCCCGGTGACGCTGGCCGTCGGCGAGGAGTACGACTTCGAGCAGCTGCTGGTGCGGCTGGTCGAGCTGGCCTACAGCCGCGCCGAGATGGTCACCACCCGCGGCGAGTTCGCGGTGCGTGGCGGCATCCTCGACATCTTCCCGCCGACCGCCGAGCACCCGGTGCGCGTCGAGTTCTGGGGCGACGAGGTCTCCGAGGTGCGGTCGTTCTCCGTCGCGGACCAGCGCTCGGTCGGCGAGGTCACGCGGATCGACGTGCCGCCGTGCCGCGAGCTGCTGCTCACCACCCCGGTGCGCGAGCGGGCCGGCGAGCTGGCCCTGGAGCAGCCCGAGGCCGCGGGCCTCAACCGCAACCCGCTGCGCGAGCTGCTCGAGAAGCTGTCCGAGGGCATCCCCGGCGAGGGCATGGAGTCGCTGATCCCGGCGCTGGTCGGCGGGGAGATGCAGACGCTCACCGACCTGCTCCCGGACGGGACGCGGGTGCTGCTCGCCGACCCCGAGCGCATCCGCACCCGCTGCGCGGACCTCGTGCGCACCGGGCAGGAGTTCCTGGAGGCGTCCTGGCTGGCGTCCGGGTCCGGCGGCGAGGCCCCGATCGACGTCTCCGGGTCGGCCTACCGCGACCTGCGCGTCACGCTGGACCACGCGACGGGTACCGGCCGTCCCGTGGTCTCGCTGTCGCCGCTGCTGTCGGGCTCCGACGACGTCGTCGTGGCGGGCGTGCACGAGATCGAGCCCTACCGGGGCGACACCGACCGCGCGCTGACCGACCTGCGCGCGCACGTCGCCACCGGCGGCGCCGCGGTGCTCGTGCTGGCCGGGCAGGGCACCGCCGACCGCTCGCTGGAGCAGCTGCGCGAGGCCGAGGTCCCCGCCTCCGCCGTCCCGGTGCTCGCCGACGCCCCGGAGAAGGGGATCGTCACCGTCACCTGCGGGCGCGTGCTGAACGGGTTCACCGCGCCGGAGGTCGGGCTGGTCGTCGTCTCCGAGGCCGACCTGACCGGCAGCCGCGCCGGGCTCGACACCGCGCCGCGCAAGACCACCCCCCGCAAGCGCAACGCCGTCGACCTGGCCGTGCTGCAGCCCGGCGACTTCGTCGTCCACAACCAGCACGGCATCGGACGCTTCATCGAGATGAAGGAGCGCACCGTCCAGGGCGCCACCCGCGAGTACCTGGTGCTGGAGTACGCCAGCTCCAAGCGCGGCCAGCCCGCCGACCGGCTGTTCGTGCCGACCGACGCCCTCGACGAGATCAGCCGCTACGTGGGCGGCGAGCAGCCCGCCGTCAACAAGCTCGGCGGCGGGGACTGGGCCAAGACCAAGAGCCGGGCCCGCAAGGCGGTCAAGGACATCGCGGCCGGTCTGGTGCAGCTCTACGCGGCGCGCCAGGCCTCGCCGGGACACGCGTTCGGCGCGGACACCCCGTGGCAGCGCGAGCTCGAGGACGCCTTCCCCTACACCGAGACCCCCGACCAGCTCTCCGCGATCGACGAGGTCAAGCGGGACATGGAGCGTCCGGTCCCGATGGACCGCGTCATCTCCGGCGACGTCGGGTTCGGCAAGACCGAGATCGCGGTGCGGGCGGCGTTCAAGGCCGTGCAGGACGGCAAGCAGGTCGCGGTCCTCGTCCCGACGACGCTGCTCGCCACCCAGCACCTGTCGACGTTCTCCGAGCGGATGCGCCAGTTCCCGGTGACCGTGCGCGGGCTGTCGCGGTTCACCGACCCGGCCGAGGCGCGCGAGACGATCGAGAAGCTCGCCGACGGCACCGTCGACGTCGTCGTCGGGACACACCGGCTGCTCCAGACCGGCATCCGCTACAAGGACCTCGGCCTGGTGATCGTCGACGAGGAGCAGCGCTTCGGCGTCGAGCACAAGGAGCACATCACCGCGCTGCGCGCCGCCGTCGACGTGCTCACCCTGTCCGCGACCCCGATCCCGCGGACCCTGGAGATGAGCCTCGCCGGCATCCGCGAGATGTCGGCGATCACCACCCCGCCCGAGGAACGGCACCCGACCCTGACCTACGTCGGCGCCTACGACGACAAGCAGGTCGCCGCCGCCCTGCGCCGCGAGCTGCTGCGCGACGGCCAGGTGTTCTACGTGCACAACCGGGTCAGCTCGATCGACCGGGCGGCCAAGAAGATCCAGGACCTCGTCCCCGAGGCGCGGGTCGCCGTCGCGCACGGGCAGATGAACGAGGACCTGCTGGAGCGGACCGTCAGCGCGTTCTGGCACCGCGAGTTCGACGTGCTGGTCTGCACCACGATCGTCGAGAACGGCCTGGACATCTCCAACGCCAACACCCTGATCGTCGAACGCTCCGACACCCTCGGCCTGTCCCAGCTCCACCAGCTGCGCGGCCGGGTCGGGCGTGGCCGCGACCGCGGCTACGCCTACTTCCTGTTCCCGGCGGAGCATCCGCTCACCGAGACCGCACACGACCGGCTCGCCACCATCGCCCAGCACTCCGAGCTCGGCTCCGGTGCGGCCGTCGCGATGAAGGACCTGGAGATCCGCGGCGCGGGCAACATCCTCGGTGCCGAGCAGTCCGGCCACATCGCCGGCGTCGGGTTCGACCTCTACATCCGTCTGGTCGGGGAGGCCGTCGCGGCGTTCCGCAGGCAGGCGGGCGGGGAGATCGGGGCCGAGCCGGAGGAGCTGCAGGAGGTCCGGGTCGACCTGCCGGTCGACGCGCACGTCCCGCACGACTACGTCGACGGCGAGCGGCTGCGCCTGGAGGTCTACCGCAAGATCGCCGAGGCGCCGGACGACGCCGCGCTCACCGCGATCGTCGAGGAGCTGACCGACCGCTACGGCGAGCCCCCGACCCCGGTGCGCAACCTGCTGGAGGTCGCCCGGTTCCGCCAGCTCTGCCGCCGCCTCGGCATCCGTGAGGTCGCGTCGGCGGGCACCCAGCTGCGGATCGGTCCGATGCAGCTGCCCGACTCCGCCCAGCTGCGGCTGCGCCGGCTCTACCCCAAGGCGCAGTACAAGGCGGCCGCGCAGGTCGTCACGGTGCCCAAGCCGGTGCAGGGCAACCGGATCGGCGGCGCCGCCATGCGCGACGTCGAGCTGCTCGGCTGGTGCGCGGAGCTCCTGCTGCAGATCGTGCCGGCCTCCACCCCGGTGCACAGCTCCGCCTCGTCCTGACGCGGCCCCGACGCGGCGTTGACGCCGCGTTGATGAACACCGGGTGCTGCACCGAAGAACATCGGGTGTCGGCGTCCGTGCCGTTTCCGGGACGGAACGGGACGGACGCCGGCGAACTGCTCGCCGGAGTTGTCGGGATCAATCGCGCGACGTGGGTTCCCGTTTCCCCCGGTGATCCACGGCACCCCACGGACGTGATCCGCACTGTTTTACGATCGGATCGACGGCGGATCAGAACGCCGTTTCCGTCGTGAACTCCCCGTGTCCGGGAAAGAGGTGTGTCCGATGTCCGATCGCCGGCCCGTCTCCACCGAATCCGTCGAACTCTGCACTCCGTACCTGGTGCTGGACCTGGACGCCGTCCGGGAACGGTACGCCGAATTCGGACGTGCACTTCCCGGCGCGGAACTGTTCTATGCGGTCAAGGCGAATCCGGCCCCGCGGCTCGTCGAATTCCTGGTCGGTCTCGGCGCGCGATTCGACGTCGCCAGCCGGCCGGAGCTGGAACTGTGCCTCGCCGCCGGCGCGCGGCCCGCGGACATCTCCTACGGCAGTACCGTGAAGAAGGAACGCGACATCGCGTTCGCGCACCGCAGCGGAGTGCGGCGGTTCGCCGTCGACTCGGCCGCCGAGCTGGCCAAGATCGCGCGCTGCGCGCCGGGGGCGGAGGTGTTCGTCCGGGTCACCTGCACCGGCGCGGGCTCCTGCTTCCCGCTGGACCGCAAGTTCGGGTGCTCGACGGCCGCGGCCGCGTCGCTGCTGCTCGACGCCGACGCGGCCGGGCTGCGGGCCGCCGGGGTGTCGTTCCACGTCGGTTCCCAGCAGCTCGACCCGGGGGCGTGGCGGGCCGGGATCGCCGACGCCGCGGAGGTGTTCCGCCGGGTCCGCGCCCGCGGGCTGCGACCCGATCTGCTCGACCTCGGCGGCGGCTTCCCCGCGCACTACGACGCGCAGGTCCGCCCGCTGTCGGACTACGGCGACGCGATCCGCGAGGCGGTCGCCGCGGAGTTCGGCGACGACCGGCCGGAGCTGATGATCGAACCGGGCCGGGGCCTCGTCGCCGACGCGGGGACGCTCCACAGCGAGGTCGTGCTCGTGTCCGACCGGGACGGTGACGCCGGTCCGCGCTGGGTCTACCTCGACGTCGGCCGCTTCGGCGGGCTCGCCGAGACCGAGGGCGAGCTGGTCCGCTACCCGATCCGCACCGCGCACGACGACGGCCCCCGCTCCCCGGTCGTACTGGCCGGGCCGACCTGCGACAGCGCCGACGTGCTCTACCGCAGGCACCCCTACCTGCTCCCCGACGACCTGTGCGCCGGTGACGTGGTCCGGCTGCTGCACACCGGCGCCTACACCGCCAGCTACTCCTCGGTAGGCTTCAACGGCTTCGCCCCGCTGCGCTGCGTCTGCACCGGGGACCCCGCCGCGGGCGGGTCCGGAATGTCGGTGCGTGCGGCTAACGTCGCCGTGTGAGCTTCCTGCGCCATCCCCATCTGTCGGGTGACACGCTCGTCCTGGTCGCGGAGGACGACCTGTGGACGGCTCCGGTCGAGGGCGGGCGGGCCCACCGCCTGACCGCGGACGGGGTGCCCGTCACCGCACCGCGCTTCTCGCCCGACGGCGGGTCCGTCGCGTTCGCGTCCCGACGCGACGGCGCACCCGAGGTGTACCGGGTCGACGCCGAGGGTGGCACGCCCACCCGGCTGACCTGGTGGGGCGAGGCGCCGACCCGCGCCGCGGGCTGGACCCCCGACGGCGCGGTGGTCGCGCTGTCCGCGCACGGCGACGCGACCTCCCGGCTGTGGGCGTACGCGGTCCCGGCGACCGGCGGGGCACCGCGGCTGCTGCCGTACGGCACGCTCTCCGCGCTCGCCCACCAGCCCGGCGGACCCGCCGTGCTCACCCAGGTCGAGGGCGGGCGCGACGCGGCCCACTGGAAGCGCTACCGCGGTGGGCGCGCCGGCCGGCTGTGGCTCGACACCGCCGGGACGGGGGAGTTCACCCGGGTCCTCGCCGCCCTGGCCGGGCAGCTGGAGTGCCCCATGGTCGTCGACGACGGGTCGGGCCCGCGGCTGGCGTTCGTCTCCGACCACGAGGGCTGGGGGAACGTCTACTCCGTCCCGCTCGCCGACCCCGGCACCGACCTGCGCCGGCACACCGACCACGGGTCCGGCGGCGGCACCGACTTCTACGCCCGACACGCGAGCACCGACGGGCGCCGGGTGGTCTACGAGTCGGCCGGGGAGATCTTCCTGCTGGACGACCTGTCCGCCGCCTCGCAGCCGCGCCGGATCGACGTCCGGCCCGGCGGGCCGCGGCGCGCCCG
>NZ_WWFY01000298.1:0-88098 GCF_009864975.1 Pseudonocardia sp. SID8383 | reverse complement strand
TAGCCCCGGTGATTCACGGAGCTGTCGGTTGATCTTGTGATCGAGCAGATTGATCTTCGCTGGGTCAGTTCGGGTGGGCGGGCATGGCGAACGGGCCGGCCTGCTGTTCTGCCGGTGGCTCCCGCCGCTCGTCGTGTCGGGGTGGAAGGTCAACCAGCCGGGATGGGCAGTGTCGCGAGCCGGGTGAACGCGGCGGCGAGGTCGCGGGCCCAGGGCCAGGAACGCTGGATGCGTAGCCATAGTCGGCGTTGTCCGCGGGTGAGGCGGGCGGCGACGTGCAGGAGTCGGTAGCGCAGAGTCTTCGGTTCGGCCTTGGCGAGGTGGCCGTGCAGGAGCAGGTGCTGGGTCCAGGCGATCAGGTCGACCGCGAGCATGACCACGGCGAGCCAGGCGGTGTTGATCGTGAACGAGCGGGACGGGAACCGGTCCATGCCGGTGTCCTTCGCGCAGCGGATCCGATCCTCGACTCGGGCGTGCGCGCGGTGCCGGGCGTCGAGTCGGGCGAGTTGCCCGACCCGGGTGTCGGTGGCGAACGCGGTGTAGCGCCAGCCGTCCCGCTCCTCGAACGCGTCGAGCTGCGCACCGGGATGCGGGCGCTCGCGGCGCACGATCACCCGTGTCCCGGCGGGGTAGCCGGCCAACGACCGGGCCGGTAGGACACCGGTGAGCTCGGCCAGGGCGGCGCCGTCGCGGTGCCCGCCATCGGCGTCGATCGCGTCCGCCCAGACAGACGCCGGGATGGCGGTGATGGCGGCGCGTTCCTTGTCGGTGATGGCCCATCCGACCGAGAACTCACAGCTCAGAGCGTCGTCGCGGCGGCTGCGGATGTGGGCGAGGAACTCGCGGGTGCAGCCGGCGGTGTCGGCCCGGATCAGGATCGGGGTGCCGTGGCGGTGGGCGTCGGGCAGCTGGGCCAGCGCGGCGTCGAGGACGGCGATGTGGTCGGCGGCGGTGTTGCTGCCTGCGTTCCCGCGGCGCAGAAGGGCGGCGAGGAACTCGCCGGTGTTGTCACAGAAGGCGAGCATCGGGTGGTAGCCGAAGGTCTTCTTGAACGTCGGCGCCGCCTGCTCCTTCTCGCTGTGACACACCACGATCGAGGCATCCAGGTCGATCACCAGCCCCGGCAGAACCTGCCCGGCCGCCCGCGCTGGCGGGAACGGCTGCCCGGTCAGCTCGGCGCGTTGCGCCCAGACGACCTCGCGGGTCGCGGCCCGCGCCCGCGCGACCGCTCCCGACTGCGCGGTGTCGAGCTGGTCGAGCAGCCGCCAGCACGTCGAGTCCGAGGCCACCGCACCGAACAACTCGGCCTGATCGCCCAGCACCGCGACGTCGGAGATCGTGGTGGCGCCGTCGGCGACCGCGACCGCCATGTCGACCAGCACCCGCCCCGGATCATGCCGGGACCGGGGCCTGCGCAGCCCGGCCAGCTCCTCGGCGAGCTGGGCGGTCAGCGTGGTCCGGTCCGCGACGTCGGCCAGCAGCCGCGACCCGGCGTGCGACACCACGCCCTCACCGTCGGCGGTTGCGGTGATCCTCGGCCTGGTCGTTGTAGTCTGCACCTCGAAAGTGCCTCTCCATCAGATGATCCTGCGCCCTCAGCAAGCACAGTTTCCCCTGGTAGCGAGGCACTTTCGTCTATCCGGGCACCGACACGCCGGAACGCTCATGAAGAGCCGGGGTTAGCAGCGAGAAGAAGACGCCATGTCGCAACACGTTCCGAGTGCGCTGGTCAGCGGGGAAGGGCGAGGCCAGGCGTGTGGTAGCGGCTACCGAAGAACATGAGCGGGGCTCCACCGTTCGACCCGCAGGACAGGACACGAGCGACGAACACCGTGTGATCGTGCACGTCGAATCGCTGGATCACCTCGCACTCGAACCAGGCCAGGCAGTCCGCAAGGGTGGGGACCCGGTCCCGGATCGTGAACCGGGGCGGCTCGTCGGACGGCTTGCCGGCGAAGTGGTTCGAAGCGTGCTGCTGCTCCTCGTTGAGGACGCTCGCTCCGAAATGGCCGTTCCCGGTGATGAACTGGTGGGCCCGGCCCTTCATGAGCGACACCATCACCGTCGGAGGCTTCAGGCTGACCGAGGTGAAGCTGTTCACCGTCGCGCCGTGCACGGCGAATCCGACGTCGGTGCAGTCCACGTCCGGATCGGTGCAGCTGATGACGGCGACGCCGGTCGCGAAGAGGCCGACGGTCCGGCGGAACTCCTGCTGGATGTCGGTGGTCAGCATGGTCGTTTCACGTCCTCGGGGTTCGGATGGTCTGTAGGTCTCAGCCGACGAGCGCAGGCTCGGGGAGCGAGGCGGAGTCGACATGGCGCCCGACCCACGCGGCGATGCGCTCGGGGGTGGCGAACCGGTCCCACTGTCGCTCCGGGAAGTTGAAGCCGTCGGTGAACTCGTCGGCCATCGACGGGCTGTCGTGCAGCGCCTGCAGTACCTGTCCGAACTCGTCGGGCCGGGTCCGGAGGGCCTCGAGCATGAAGTTGGTCCAGCGACTGGCGGCGAGCACCCGATCGTCCCGCTTGCGCTCGAGCTGCTCGACGAACCGGTGGTCGAAGATGTCCTGCTCGACGATCTCCGCGCCGAGGACCCATGCGGCGTGGGACGCCATGTTGCCGCCCTGCCCCAGGACCGGGTCGACCGTCGACTTCACGTCGCCGAGCGACAGCGCCAGGGTCCCGTCGTCCAGGAGGACCGACGACCGGCGCACGGCCGGCGTGACCGCACCCTGCAGGAGGTCGATGCTGCCGCGGGCCAGATCGAAGCTGCGCGAGTCGACCCGCTCCGCAGTCGCCGGGTGGTGCGCGCGCAGCGCGTCGAGCACCTGCGACCGGAACGCCTTCGGATCGTCGTCGTAGGACAGCCGGGACAGGCTCTCGAGCTCCCCGCCGATGTGGTTCTCGAAGACCAGCGCGGTCTGCAGACCGTCGAACGACAGGAACGGGATCTCGATCAGCTCACCGGCGCCGGGCGCGGCCGACCAGACGACCGACCGGTTGTCCTGCTGGTCGATGCCGCTGAACACGCCGACGCACAGCGCTCGCTGAGGGGTGTCGTAGGGGGACTCGGCGGCCACCCGGCCGAACATCTGGCCGAAGGGCCCCTTGCCGGTACTGACCACGACCAGGTCGAAACGCGAGGAGATCTCCGCGATGTCGTCGTGCCGGACCTGGCGCTGCTCGACACGGCCACCTCGCTCGAGATAGTCCTCGAGGAGCTGAGCGTGATAGATCCGGTAGTCGACGGCGCGACTCGGAGCGTGGTAGCCGCCTCGGAACCTGAGCGGATCGTCCCCACCCATGTGGTACTCGTGACCGAAGTACCCGTAGTCGTCGGTCGACCAGTGGTCGATTCCCAGCTCACGCTCGCGATCGAGCGTCACCGCGTGGTGCGCCACCGTGTTGGTGAGGCCGGTGGACCGGATCTCGTCCGGTCCGCGGTCGGTGATGATCGTGACGTCCACATCGTGACGCTGCAGGTAGAGGCCGAGCTGCAGGCCCGCCGTCCCGGCGCCGATGATGCCGATTCGCTTCTCCACGTTGAGCACTCCCATGACCCGCGACGCGATGCGCCGCTCAGTTCCGGGCGGTCCGTGCGCTTCGGGCGACCGCCGACGGGCCCGACGTCGGCGACAGGCCCGTGATTCGCGTTACAGATGACGCGACTTTAACATAGTACTAAACTACTTAGAAGCAATAGGCTCACGTTCGTGCTGGACGAAGAGGGCTGCGCCGCCGTCGGCGAAGTTCTTCAGATCGGCGGCAGCCGCCTTGCCCTCGTCCGACCCCATTCCGGCCTGCAGGTCCGCCTCCGACTCGAACGCGAGCTGCGCCAGTAGGTAGTACGGCGGCTCGCTGCCGTCGAGCGAGGCGCAGTGCCGCGCGGTGATCTCCACCAGCCCGGGGATCCTGCGGGCCAGCGGGAGGTGGGACTCCGCGTAGTAGGTGTCGAACGCGCGGGGATCCGTCGGTCGCCCGTAGGCGACGGTGAGGACGTGCATCGGTCTCCTCGGTTTCACCGGCATCGGCATGCGCGGTGGACGTCGTGCCCGCGACGGTCGTCGCAAGCGGCTGGGGTGCATGTCAGGCAGGCGTGTTAAGACGGCGCACTCGGTTCTCGACCCAGCAGAGAACGTTCTCGGACAGCCTGGTGCCGGCAAAGGCGTCGATCTCGCGGACGCCGGTCGGGCTCGTCACGTTGATCTCGGTCAGCTGGTCTCCGATGACGTCGATCCCGACGAAGTAGAGGCCGTACTCCGCGAGCGTCGGCGCGATGCGGTCGCAGATCTCCTTGTCCCTCGGCGTGATCGTGTCCGCCACGACGCTGGCGCCGGCCGCCATGTTGCAGCGGAACTCGGCCCCGGAGGCGATACGGCGGACCACGCCGATGGGCGCGCCGTCGAGGACGATCACCCGGCGGTCACCCTCGTCGCACCGATCGATGTAGCGCTGGACCACGACCTGGTCCCTGCCCCGGCACGAGACGGCCTCCACGATCGACCGGAGGTTGGGGTCACCGTCACGGAGCAGCATCACGCCCCGGCCCGCCATGCCGTCGGTCGGCTTGATGACGGCCGTCCCCCAGCTGCGCGCCAATTCGAGCACTTCGCCGACCGACGAGGTGAAGACGGTGTCGGGGCAGAGATCCGGCCAGCGCAACGGGAAGAACTTCTCGTTGGCGTTGCGCAGACCGTCAGGCCGGTTCACGACGAGAGTCCGGCTCTCATCCACGTAGTCGAGGATGTAGGTGCCGCGCATGTACGCGGCGTCCACGGGCGGATCGGTCCGCACGAAAACGGCGTCCATCTCGCGGAGGTCCCACCGTTCGACGGGGCCCGCGGTGTACCAGTCGTCCCGGGCGTACCACCGACCGTCCTTGAGCTCGGCCGGGCGCAACGAGAGCGGGATGCACTCGGCGACCGCGCGTCCGCCGGAGATCCGGAGGTCACGCATCGTCGTGGTCAGAATGCGGTGACCACGCGCCTGCGCGGACTCCATCATCGCGACGCTCGTGTCGTGGCCCGCTGTCAGCGTCTCGACCGGATCGATGATGAACAGCAGGTCCAGGCGAGGGCGGGACTGTGCGACGGACATCGGTGTCTCCTTCGCTCACTGACGACGGGTGGTCGAGATCTCCACGGGCTCCACCTGAAAGCTCAGTCGTGAAAACCTTACTTCTGACAGGATCGTGGGAGAACGGGTCGAGGAGCCGGAATGTCGAACGCAGCCAGGACGACGCCGCTGATCGCGGTCACGGGTCGACGGCGGCCTGCCGGTGGTGTCCACACCGGGCCGGCCCAGCTCGACGTCTTGGACATCGACTTCTACTTCACCGGCTACGCGAACCACGTCCAGGACGCCGGCGGCATCGCACTGCACCTGCCGACGGACCCGTCGGTGCGCCCCGCTCTCAGGCGTCTCGACGGCCTCGTTCTCACCGGAGGCGTGGACATCGACCCGCAGATGTACGGCCGGACGGCCGGGCCCACGACGCAGCCGGTCGACCGGCGCCGCGACGCCACGGAGCTGGGGCTCCTGGAGGAGGCCCTCGAGCTCGGGATACCGATCCTGGCAATCTGCCGAGGCCTGCAGCTCGTCAACGTCTTCCTCGGCGGCACGTTGCACCACGACCTGCCCGACCACAGGGTCGGGAACGATCACGAGATCCTGATCGAGCCGGCGAGCCTGCTCGGCAGGCTCTACGGCCCGACGACCACGGTCAACAGCCTCCACCATCAGTCCGTGGACCGCGTCGGAGAGGGGCTCGTGGTCTCGGCGAGGGCTCTCGACGGGGTGGTGGAAGCCGTCGAGCACCCGGGGAGCGATCTCCTCGGAGTGCAGTGGCACCCGGAACAGCTCACCGGACCGCAGCCAGCCTTCGGCTGGCTCGCCGAGGCTGCCGGCGAGCGTGCTGCGGTCCGGTGACGCGATCATCGTCGATCAGCGCTTGACGCTGAGGACCTTGATGTTGGTGTAGGCGAGCAGGCCGTTGAGGGAGCCCTCGACGCCGATCCCGGACTGCTTGGCCCCGCCGAACGGGACGGTCGCGGTGACCACCGGGTGCTGGTTGACCCATACCGAGCCGGCCTCGAGACGCTCGGCCACAGCCGTGGCGCGGTCGAGGTCAGGGGACCAGACCGAGGCGCCCAGGCCGTAGTCGGTGTTGTTGGCCCGCGCGACCGCGTCGTCCAGGTCTGTGTAGGTGAGGATCGGCAGGACGGGACCGAACGGCTCCTCGTCGACCAGCGGGTTGCCCTCCTCCACGCCTCGGACGATCGTGGTGGGGAACCAGTAACCGGGACCGTCGGGAACCTCGCCGGTGAAGTACGCCTCGCCGCCGGCGGCAAGGGCGCTCTCGGTCAGCTGCCGGACACGGTCCAGCTGGGGCTTGTTCTGGACGGGGCCTGCGTTGACCCCTTCCTGGAGCCCCGGACCGACGACGACGGTCGCCGCCTCGGCGGCCAGGGCCTCCGAGATCGCGTCGAGCTTCGACTCGGGGACGTAGAGCCGCTTGAGTGCCGCGCAGACCTGCCCGGAGTTCGAGAAGGCGGCCCAGAAGAGGTCCTTGCCGAAGGCGGCCGGGTCGACGTCGTCGAGCACGATGCCGGCGTCGTTCCCGCCCAGCTCCAGCGTGACCCGCTTGAGCGAGCTCGCCGAGGCGCTCATGACGTGCTTGCCCGTGGGAACGGATCCGGTGAAAGAGATCTTGTGGACCCCGGGGTGACCGGTCAGTGCGGGACCCAGCTCGTCGGTCCCTGCGACGACCTGCACCACGCCGGCAGGCACGACGTCCTGGATGAGCTCGCCGAGGCGCAGCGTGGCAACCGGGGTGTACGGCGACGGCTTGATGATCACCACGTTGCCGGCGACCAGTCCGGGAATCAGCTTGAACATGGCGGCGAGGATCGGGTAGTTCCAGACGGTGATCGCGCCGACGACGCCGATCGGATCCCGCCTGACCTCCACCCGGCCGGTCTCGTCGTCCTTGATGATCTCCGGGTCGAGCGAGATCGAACCGAAGAAGTCCACCTGCCTGAGACTCGCGCCGATCTCCCCACGAGCGTTCGCGAGCGGCTTCCCCTGCTCCATCGTCACGAGGAGGGCGAGCTCGTCGATGTTCGCCTTGATGACCTCGGCGATGTCGCGGACGACCTGCTGGCGCTTCTCGAGGGGGGTCGCCTTCCAGGCCGGAAGCGCGCGGTTGGCCGCCTCGACGGCCTCGTCGAGCTGAGCGGTGGAGGCTGCCGGGACCTCGATGAACGGCTCGCCGGTCGAGGGGTCGATCACCGGCAGGGTGCCGGCGCCGGCAACCGCGCGGCCACCGATCGTCAGCTGGGGAATCGTGAGTGTGGGAGTCACCATGAGCGTGCGCTACCTATCTCTCAGTGGGTGGACGCCGGCTGCTCGGCCGGGGCGCCGTCGGCCGAGTTCGTCGGGCGCGGATCGACGCCGAACAGCTGTCGGTACTGCTCGGGGGTGTAGCGGAAGTTCTTCGCATCCTCGGAACGCTGGTCCTCGAGCTTCGCCTTCGCCGACGGCCGCTCGGAGATCCGGTCGGACCAGGCCTGCACGGCCGGGTACTCGTCCAGGTCGATCCCGTGCCCCTTGCCCAGCCGGGTCCACGGGAAGCTCGCGATGTCGGCGATCGAGAACTCGCCGACGATGTACTCGCGGTCGGCGAGACGCTCCTCGAGAATCGCGTACACCCGCTTGGCCTCGTTCCCGAAGCGCTCCTGCGCGTACTCCACGACATGGCCGTTCTGGGGGGCGTAGGTCGTGAAGTGCGTGGCCTGCCCGAGGCCGGGCCCCTGGTTCGCCACCTGCCACACGGTCCAGCAGATGGCGTCCCAGCGAGCCACGGGGTCGGCAGGCAGCAGGCGCCCGGTCTTCTCCGCGAGGTACATCAGGATCGCGGCGGATTCGAACAACGCGACCGGGCGGCCACCGGGGCCGTCGTGATCGACGATCGCGGGGATCTTCCCGTTTGGATTGACCCGGAGGTAGCCCGGGTCGAACTGGTCTCCCTGGGAGATGTCCGTCCAGCGGACCTCGTACGGGAGGCCGAGTTCCTCGAGCGCCATGTGGATCTTCCGGGCGTTCGGGCTGACGAAGTAGAAGAGGTCGATCATGATATCTCCGGTGGCCGCAGTGCGATCAGACGCCGAAGCGGTCCTGCATCCGCGTCGCGTACCCGGCGAGGTTGGACTTCGAACGGGCGTAGTCGCGACCGGCCCAGTCCCACGGCACGTCCGCGATGTGGCGGTAGGTCGAGTAGACCGTCGCGTCGTAGGACGTCGGCTCCGAACCGAGCAGGAAGGGCTTGTCGGCGAGGAAGTCGGACAGCGCGTCGATGTCGGCCTTGAAGTTCGTCAGCACGTCGTCGTCGGCACGCAGACCCATGCCGTGTCCGGACGCGGCACCCCAGATCTTCTGGCGGTAGGCGCCCATCGCCTCGACGAGCTCGGGCGCCGGCTCCTCGCCGGGTGCCACGAACGACGGCAGGTAGACGGAGAAGACCTCGTCGTTGCGCCACCGGGCGTAGATGACGCCCGACCAGTACAGGTTCTCCTCGACCAGTCGCTGGAACGCCAGGCCCACCGCGTGGTCACTCGCACTCAGGTGCGAGTCCAGCTTGTCGCCGAACCGCTTCTTGAGGTGGTGGACGATCGTCGTCGAGTCGTTGACCTGGCTGCCCTCATCGACGATGTAGGGGAGCTTCGCCGTCGGCGACTTGCTCGCGAGGCTGTCCAGCGGCTGGATCTTGTACTCGAACGGGATGTCCGCCATCGTCGCGTAGTTGACGACCTTGGTGACGAACGGGCTGATGTCAGGCAGTCCCCAGGAGGGGACGAACCCATAGATCTCGATCATTCCAGACTCCTTTGGCTCGGATGTCGATGAAGGGGGGGGAGGTGACGGGGACCCGTCGATCACCAGGGGAGGATCTCCCCGTTGGCGTGCTGGAACTTGCCGGCGGTCTCGACCGTGAGTGCGTCGAGCACGTCGACGAGCTGCTGGGCGGCCTTGTCCGGCGGGGAGTACGCGGAGGCGTACTTGGACATCAGCTCGGGATCGACGACGTCCAGCAGGTTGGTGAGCACCATGCCCGGGTGCAGGGCCTGTACCGCGATACCGCGCTGCTTCAGGTCATGGTGCAGGTTGAGGGTGACCATGTTCGCGGCAGCCTTGGAGATGCGGTAGGCGTAGTCCCCGCCGCTGCCGTTCTCCTCGAGAGACCCGATACGGCTGGTCAGGACGCCCACCTTGGCGCCGTCGTCGATCAGGCCGCGGAGTTCCCGGACCACGCGGAGGGGGCCCAGCGTATTGATCTCGAACTGCTTCCGGACGTCGTCGTAGTCGACCGTCTCGAGGGTGTCGAGATGCATGATCCCGGCGACGTTCACCAGCCACTCGAGGCGCCTGCCCTGCTGCTCCAGGCGCTTCGCGAGACCACTGACCGCCTCGTCGCTGGTGACGTCGACACCCTGCTCCACGGCGATGCCGAGGCCGGCCAGATCGGCTCCGTCACCGAAGCAGGCGGCGACGACGTCGTCGCCACGGTCGTGCAGAAGGCGCGACATCGCATTGGCGATACCCCGGTCCGCTCCGATGATCAGCTTGGTCGCCATGTCAGGCTCCTCGTGTCTGGACGACGTCGGCGTCGTCCGGGTCGGGGGTCGGCTCGCCGTGCTCGGCGCCCACGACGCCGGCTTCGACGAGCTGCTCGATCTCGTCAGCGCTCAGCCCGAGCTGGCCGAGCACCTCCCGGCTGTGTTCGCCGAGCCGGGGTGCACCACGCGGGGATTCGGTGGCCGTGCCCTCGAAGCGCGCCGCGACCCGCGCCTGACGGATCGGCCCGGCGACCGGGTGCTCGGTTTCGATGATGCTCCCGGAGGCAACCACCTGCGGGTTCTCCAGAAGCTCAAACCGCCGCAGAGCAGGTGCGCACGGAACGTCGTGCCGCTCGAGGATCTCGATCCACTCGGATCCGGGCTTCTGCAGCAGGACCTTCTGGATCTCGGAGAGCCGCTCGTCGACGTTCTCCTCACGCTTGGACGGAGTGTCGAAGCGTTCGTCCACGAGCAGGTCCTCGCGGTCGGCAGCCCGGCAGAAGGCTTCCCACTCCCGGTTGCTCATCGTCGACACCGTGATGTAGCCGTCGGCGGTCTCGTAGATGAGGTCGATGAAGCTGGCGGCCTTCTCGGGAGCGACGGGCTGGTTCACGAACGTGTAGGCGTTCATGTCGCTCGCCCAGAGGAAGGCCATGACCGTGTCGAGCATCGACAACCGGATGTGCTGCCCCTTGCCGGTGCGCCCGCGGGCGACCAGCGCCGCGCAGATCGCCTGCGCTCCGGTGACGGCGGTCAGCTTGTCGGGGAGGACGGTCCGGATCAGTCTCGGCCGTTCCTGGTCCGACCCGGCCTGGATCGTGGTGAGACCGGACAGCGCCTGAACGATCGGGTCATACACCCGCTTCTTCGCGTACGGGCCGTGCTCTCCGAAACCACTGATCGACAGGTACACGAGACCGGGGTTGACCTCGGCCAGGTCGTCGTACCCGATCCCGAGCCGTTCCACGACACCGGGCCGGAAGTTCTGAACGAGAACGTCAGCCTCGGCAACCAGCTGCTTCAGGACTCGGATGCCCTCGGCATCCTTCAGGTTCAGCGTCAGCGATCGCTTAGAGCGATTGACGTTGACGAACATCGAGGCCAGACCCTCGACCTGATTGCGCAGTGCCCGGACGTGATCGCCGGTGCCGGGGGCTTCGACCTTGATGACGTCGGCCCCCTGGTCGCCCAGGATGTCCGCGGCCCACGGGCCGGACAGCATCGCTGACAGATCGACGACCCGGATCCCGTCGAGAGGACCACTCATCGCTCACCTCGTCGTTGTGTGATGGGGTTCGGGGCGGAACCGTAGTAGCAAACTTCTTAGCAGTCAATTACTTCTCACGAAGAAGCTCCGCTGCTACCTTCTAGTCGTTCACCGTCGAACGCCATCGAGGTGGTAGACCCGTGCCCTCCCCCAGTCGCACCCTCACCCGTGCACTCGCCGCGTCACTGACCGAGGCGACTACACGGGGAGACGGCCGAGAGCTGATCGGCATCGAACGCGAGTGGCCGCTACGCCCGGTGTCGTACCCGGCGGACCGGGCGGACCTTCATACGCTCCAGCGCATCTGCGACGCCCCGCTCCCTGCGGCGGGTCGCCCGACGATCGAGCCGGGCGGCCAGATCGAGCTCTCCACCCAGCCGGCGACGTCGGTCGACCGAGCGTTGGACGCCCTTCACCTCGACACCGCGGAGCTTGGTGGCCGACTCCGTCGCAGCGGCCTGACCGTGCACGATGTCGCGGTCGACGTCTCGCGCCACCCCCGCCGCATCCTGACAGCCGGGCGATACGCAGCGATGGAAGAGTACTTCGCCGCTCGTGGCGAGGCAGGGACCTGGATGATGTGCAACACGGCATCGACCCAGCTCAACATCAGCCACCACCCGGACCGCCCCGCCGATCGCTGGCGCCTGGCCCACCAGCTCGGCCCGGTTCTCGTCGCGGCGTTCGCCAACTCGCCCGGAGTCGACTCCGACGGGACGCGCTGGGAGTCGCTCCGCCAGGCGATCTGGTGGTCGATCGCCCCGACACGCACCCGGCCGCCGTGCACGGTCCGGCCGGCGGCGGACGCCTGGCTCGAGTACGCGTTGACCGCGGACGTCATGCTGGTGCGCGGCGACGGCGACACGGCGCACTCCCAGCTCCCGGGCTTCAGCTTCGAGCAGTGGATGGACTACGGCCACGAGACGGGATGGCCCACAGCGGACGACTTCACCTATCACCTCACGACGCTCTTCCCCCCGATCCGCGCCCGGGGATGGCTCGAGCTCCGAATGATCGACGCGCTCCCCTCGGCGCTGCTCGAAGTGGCGACCGTGGTGACTGCGACCGCACTGACCGTCGACGCCGTCATGGACTCGCTGCTCGCAGGCCTCCCCCGCACCGAGCACCTGTGGCTCGACGCAGCCCGTTCAGGTCTCGCCCACCCGACTCTCCGACAGGCGGCGACCCTCCTGTTCGCCGAGGTCGAGGGGCATCTCTCCGCTACGACCACCGTCCCGGAGCGACGGGCCGCTGTACGACGCTTCGCCGATCGGTTCGTCGCCGCCGGGGCCTCCCCGGCGCAGAGCGTCGCGTCCGACGCCCTGCGGACAGGGTTCGCGCCGCGTCTCCACCCCTTCGACCTTCCCGTGCAGACACTTCAGTCCGCCTGAGGACCTGTCCGACCTTCGCGAGGTGTCCGATGCTGCACGCCCGCCACACCCCCGCACACCGACGACCACGACGGGGCCGTGGGAACACCCATGGCGTGAGCTATCCGCTCCGTGTCCCCCCGCCCATGGAGACGCGCCTCAGGCTCTACTCCGGCGTCGCACTCCTGTGGCTCCTGGTCGGCGTCGCGATCGGCGCGGGAGTGCTCCACGTGATCACCCCTTGAGTGAATCTCTCAGTAGTAAGTTTTTGACCACTAGTTAACCGACTGCTATCGTGATTCACGTCGCATTGCCAGGACACGACGACGTGCCTCCTCGCCACGGTGCAGCCGCACCTCGGTCGCCGGTCGCGTCGTCGCCATCTCTCCGAGGAGCTGGTCGACCCGACAACTCGACGACACGATCCCGAACGGCAGCCCTGCACCCCACAGCGCAGACCACCGTTCCCCCGACCGGCCGGAGGCGCTGCCGCCGACGCCTCCGGCCGGCCAACTCCGGCACTCCCCTCGGGCTGTACGCCGCGAGATCAGTGAGTCCCGCCGCGCGAAGGAGAAGCGACCGATGAACGCTGTCGCTGTCGACGATGCCCCGATCGTCTCGACCGATCCCGACCACGAGCCGTCGGCCACGCAGCTGACGCCGTGGGAGCTGCGCACCATCGAGCGTGTCCACGAAGCCATCCACCTCCGGTTCCCAGGCGTGCTCGGCTGCTGCTACGCGTCGATCGGTTGTCCTCCCGCACGACTGTGCGCGCTGCACGACCAGGAGCTTCCGGCGATCTTCGGACGGCTGAGCACGTCCAGTCATCACGGCGGTTTCAGCGTCGAGGCACACGCCGACTCGTCCGGGACCACTCACTTCGTCGCCACGGCTGTGATCTCGCGCGGCACGCGCACGATGGGCAGGGTCCAGTTCGTCGCGAGCTGTGCTCCGGACGTGGCGGCGTTGTCCCGCATCGTCGCGGTGGCAGTGCAGGAGGCCGCACTCGACGTCGACGCGGAGTCGAGCGACACCTCGGCCACCGTCGACACCGGGCTACGGCTCGATCCGGCAGCGCAGGAGACGCTCATCGAGCTCTTCGACGCCGGATCGGGTGGCCAGCCCACGGTGGGCTGTCTGCTCCAGCGCGTGGCCCGAGCGCTTGGCAGCGCGGTCGCCGTACAGACCACCAGGGGTGTGGTCATCGCAGCTGCCGGACAGGCGGACCACGTCGCCCTGAACATGGCGAGCCACCGCGACAGCGACGCCGTCGCCCGAGCGGCCCGGTCGAACACGCCGGTGTTCACGGCAGGACGATCTGCCGGTCTCGCGCGGGCGGTGACCAGGGTCGGCGTCGGCGGTGGACAACCGCACCTTCTGGTCGCCGAGGTCGATCGGCGAAGCGCATGGAGCATCGCCGTTCTCCGTCAGGCGGCGGGCATCCTGTCCTGGCTCCTCAGGATGGAGCAGGACGCCACCGACGACATCGCGCTCCGGCGCTCCGCCATCGTCGCCGACCTGATGCGCGCCGACGACCTCTCCAGCATTCCCGCTCGTGCTGCCGTCCTCGGACACGACATCAACGCGCCGCACCGGGCACTCGCATTCACGGCCGCACGAGGCTCGTCCGATCCGGACCTCCGCCGAGCGGAGCAGATCCTCACGGAGCGGTTCCGCGGGGGGCGCAACGGCGCCGGCTCGGACCCTCTTGTCACGACGATGGGGCGCCACGTCATCGCACTGATCCCCGATGCGGGAAGTCGCGACTCAGAGACGGACGCGCGACTCTGCCTCACCTCCCTGCGGCGGGAGGGGCTGCAGCTCGTCTGCGGAATCGGCCCCTGCGGTTCCGGACCGGAAGAACTCGCCGAGGGGCAGCACCAGGCGGTCCGGGCGGCCGACATCCTCCGGGACCACGATCGCCGCGATGCGGTCACCTTCTATGAGGACCTCGGCCTGCTCGGGTTCCTCTACTCCGACTGCGACCGCAAGCGCCTCGACAGCTTCGTCTCGCGCTGGCTGGGACCGCTGTACGAGCACGACGGCAACGCGCACTCCGAGTTCTTCCGCACCGCGGAAGCCGTCCTCGGACACTCGACACTCAACGCCGCGGCGAACGCCCTGTTCATCCACATCTCGACGCTGAAGTACCGGTGCAAGCGCATCGAGGAGGTGCTCGGCGTCGATCTCCGGGACCCCGAGGTCACGTTCAACCTGCGGCTGGCCATGAAGCTGAACTCGATCCAGCAGAAGCTGGGCTCACGTCGAGCCTGATCGGCCCGACCGGGCGCGGTCCGATCCGGCCGGCCGGGGCCGTCCTCAGTCGTCGTGCTCGGGCTCGAGAGACATCAGGAGCTTGCGCAGCAGCGACCGCAGCATCTCCTGCTCGTGTGGCTCCAATGCCGCTGCGAGCGCGTGGTGGTCCTGGGCGGTCAGCTCGGCCAGCACGGCATCGACGAGCTCGACCCCCTCGTCGGTGAGCTGGACGTCGACCCGGCGCCGGTCGTCGGGGTCGACACTGCGCATCACCAGCCCGGCGCGTTCCAGCTTGTCCAGGCGCTGGGAGACCCCACCCGAGGTGATGAGCGCGGAGCGCGTCAGCTGCCCGGCGCTCTGCCGGTAGGGACGACCGGAACGCCGGAGCATCGCGAGGACGTCCATCGAGCCGCGATCGGTCGACATCGCCGTGAGCAGCTGCTTGCGTTTGTCGTCGAGATGCCGGCCGATCCGCCAGATCCGCGTCACGATGCCGAACGAGCTGACGTCGATGTCCGGCCGCTCATGGCGCCAGTTCTGCTCGACGAGGTCGACCCGGTCGTACTCGACCTCCTCGCCACCGTCGACGACCTGTAACTCCACCCTCGGATGCGGGAACCGTTCGCCTTGCCCCGTACCCGGTCCTGACGGATCCGCTGTGACCGACGGCTCCGGACCGGACAAGCCGCTCCCGATCGAACTTCGGGACATGGGGATCCTCTCGCTAGATGATCGAGACCGGCGATCCGTGACAGGACGCGCCAAGAGCCGGGCGGGCAGCCGCTCCCTCTGGCTGCCCACCCGGCTCCATGGAGCACTCGGCTCCCGAGGGCCGGCCGGCGTGTCCGCCGGCCGACAAGGATGGATCAGGCTCCGGCGCCGACGAGCTCCGTGGCCGAGCGGTCCTTCGTCAGCCACGCACCGATCCGGTCCGGGTGCGCGAAGACGTCCCACTGCCGCTCGGGGAAGTTGAAGTTGTCGGTGAACTCGTCGGCCAGACGACGATCACCGGCCAGCGCACCGATGAACGCCTGGAACTCCGGCGGCAGGGTGTCGAGGGCACCCAGCATGAAGTTCGTCCACCGGGTCGCGGCGAGGACGCGGTCACGGCGGCGCGCGTCGACGACCTCGACGAAGCGGGCGTCGAAGACGTCCTGCGCGACGATCTCCTCACCGAGCACCCACGCGGCGTGCGACGCCATGTTGCCACCCTGGCCCAGGACCGGGTCGACCGTCGCGTTGACGTCGCCGAGCGCCAGAGCGGTCGTCCCGCCGGGCAGCACGGTCGAGGTCTTCCGGACGATCGGAACGACGCCGCCCTGCAGGAGGTCGAGCGGGCTGTTGGCGACGTCGAACTCCTTCTCGTCGACGCGCTCGTAGGTCATCGGGTAGTGCGTGCGGAGCTTCTCCAGCATCAGCTTCTTGAACGCCGCCGGGTCGTCCTCGTACTTGGTGTGACGGAGGATCTCGAGGTCACCACCGATGTGGTTCTCCCACACCAGGGCGGACGCCATCCCACCGAAGGTCAGGTACGGGATCTCGATCATCTCGCCGTGCCCCGGGGACGCGCCCCACACAACGGAGCGCTGGTCGAGCTGGTCGATGCCCTTGAAGACACCGACGCAGAGAGCCCGCTGCGGGGTCTCGTGCGGCGAGTGCTCCGGGTCGCGCGGGAACAGCTTGCCGAAGGTGCCCTTACCGGTGCACACCACGAGAAGATCGTGCTGCGCCTCCAGGGTCGCCACGTCCTCCTCGCCGAGGGTGCGGTACTCGATCTTCCCGCCACGGGAGGTGAAGTCCTCCATCAGCTGCGGGTGGTAGATCCGGTAGTCGATGCCGCGGCTCGGGGCGTGGTAGTCGCCGTAGAACCGGAGCGGGTTCGGGCCACCGAGGAAGTAGTGGTGCCCGAAGTAGCCGACCTCGTTCACGTCCCAGTGGTCGATCCCGAGCGCGCGCTCCCGCTCGACCGTCACCGCGTGGTGCGCGACGGTGTTCGGGAGGCGACCGGCCGCGTACTCCTCGGGACGGCGGTCGGTGTAGATCGTGACCTCGATGTCGTGCTGGCGCAGGAACAGGCCCAGCTGCAGACCCGCCGTTCCGGCGCCGATGATGCCGATCCGCTTGCTCATTCTGACTCTCCAGTGGTCGGGCGACGTCGACGTCGCTCTCGGGAGACTTTCCGTGGACAGGTAATGCGGGACCCGGCGCTCCGGGCCCGCGGGCCGGCTCGGGCACTGTCCGGCCCGAGCGTGGGCTCGGGCGGGTGGAGAACGGTGCATCTGCCGGATTAGAATAGCTCTAAGTTACTTACTCGTCAACTGCTCAGTCGTTAACCGACATGGTCGGCGCCGAGCCTCGTTTTCAGCTCAGATCGCGATTGCGACCGCCACCACGACGAACACGGCCGCGACCACCAGGCAGGTCGCCCCGCCCCGGCGGAGGACCCGGATCCGCTGGTCCCGCTGCTCGCCGGACATCTGTGAGGGCACGAGGTCCTGGACGTTCCCGCGGGCCCACAACCCCAGGGCCGCCAGTGCGACCGCCATGGCGAGCAGGATCCCGGCGGTGGCGAGGCCCTCGGAGGTCATCGGGGAGGCTCCGGAGCCAACGGCTGCTGCGCGGGTTCCCCCGGTGTTGCAGCTCCGGGAGCTGCGGGCTCGGCCCCCTCCGCTTCCGGTGCAGGAGCGGGAGCCGGCTCAGCGACACCGGGCGGGGCGTCAGGATCGGCCGGCCGGTACTCGTCGGCGTACTCGACATCGGCGTTCGCGATACGGGTGGCGATCCAGTCCCGCCACGCCGTGGTCGACTTCTCCAGCTCGAGCTTCGCCTTGAGGGCGTCCTTGATGCCCTCGAACGTCGCCGGTACCGGTGCAGTGGTCTGCCCGACCTGACCCACGTTCCATCCGTGCTGGGTCTGGACCGGACCGAATACCGATCCGGGACCGGCGGCGAACGCGGCCTTACCGTAGGCGGGTTCGAGCTGCGTGGCAGCGACCTGACCGAGGTCCCCGCCCTTGTCACGGGTCGACTGGTCCTGGCTCACCGCCCGGGCCACCTCCGCGAACGGCTCGCCGCCACGGATCCGGGTTGCTGCCTGTTCGGCGGCCGCCTGGTCCGCGACGACGATGTTGGAGAGCTGCCGCTTCTCGGGCGTGCCGAGCTGGTCGTGCCGCTCGTCGAACGCCTGCTGCACCTCGTCGTCGGTAACCGTGATCGGGCCGGTGACCTTGTCCATGAGCTGCGAGACGGTCATCTGGCGCTTGACCTCGTCGAGTACCGCCTGCTCCGAAGTTCCCGAGTTGCCGAGGGCCTCGACGAACTGCTGACGGGCCTGCGGTCCCTCACCGAGCTGCTGAGCGACAAACCGGGACAGGGAGTCGTTCGCGGCCTTGTCCGCGACGACGACCCCCTCCTCCACGGCTGCGTCGTCCAGGACGATCGCCACCGCGTAGGACTTGGCGGCGTCACGCCGGAACGCATCGAGCTCGGCCGGCTCGGTCGGCGGGTTGACGCCGTAGAGGGCGCGCAGCGTGTCCACCTGGCGGTCGAGTTCGTCGGTCGTGACGACCCGGCCCGCGAGGCGGAAGGCGGCGTCGTCCGGCAGCGCCTCGATACGCCACCAGGTGACGCCTCCGACCGCCAGGGCGAGCACGACCACCAGGCCGGCCGAGATCAGGACCTTCGTCCGTCGTCCACTGGCGACGAACCCGTCCCTGGCTTTGCCGGGCAGCCGGGTCAGCGCGCCGAGCGCTTCACCCAGCCGCTCCTTCGGCAGGCTGAACTTCATGCCGAAACTCCCGTCAACTCGTGGGATCGCGGGTCGTGCTCCCGAGAGGTGACCGACGGCCGGGTCGCGGGCCCGGGCGGCCATGCCCAGACCACGAGCCGCGCGGTCCCCAGGGCGAGGAGCACCGACACCGCGAGCAACAGTCCGAACTCGCGGATCGCCTGCAGGCCGGAGACCGCGAGAACGAGGTATCCGACGCCCGACGTGGCCGCCGCGAGGGCGACCGAGCGCCGAAGCCGGATCCGGCCGCTGCGAGCGGCCTCGGAGATCATCACGCTGAACTCACAGCCGACCGCCGCGGTCAGCGCGCCGAGCGCGACCGTGACCGGGTTCAGCGCGATGCCGAACAGCCACATGAGCGACAGCCCGAGACCGGTCGCGATCGCCGCTGCGAGCACGGCGCGAACGGCATCCATCCGCCGGCGGCCGAGGCCGATGAGGAGGACCGCGCCGGCCGCGAGCACGCCCACACCGTTCGCGAGGTAGCGCTCGCCATTGATCAGGTCGTAGCCGTGTGCAGCCAGCATCGGCAGCCCTGTCACCTCGACCTCGTAGCCCGGCGGGGGCGCCGGCAGGTCGCCGAGGACGGTGTCGCGGAGCTCCGTGAGCTCGACGACGTCCTGCTGGGTGCTGCCGAACGCCAGGCTCGCGACGTCATGGTCCGGACCGACGACCGCGCCCAGCAGGTACGGCGGTAGCAGCCGGAGCGCCGCGGAGATCTGTTCCGGGGTCGGCTCGTTCCCCAGGAAGCGCATCATCTGCGGCACCGAGGTCACCGGTCGCAACACGTCGCCGTGTCCGCTCACGATGGTCTGCTCTGCGGTGCTCATCCACGCCAATGCCTCGGGCGAGGTGACGTCCGGCCCGCGCAGCACCACGTCCACCTCGCCGGAGGTGCCCAGCGAACGCTGGAGGTGCTCGACGTCGTCGCCGGCGGTCAGGCCCTGGGTGAAGCTGGTGAAGTCGGCGGTCAGCGGGATGGACGGCAAGGACACCCACCCGGCGACAGCGACCAGACCTGCCACGACCACCGCCGCGATCCGTGTGAGGATCGGCCGTCCCGAGACCGCGCTGTCGACGGAGTGGGAGGTGGGAGAGGCCGGCTCGGGCCGTATCTCCGGCGTCTCGGGGGTCTCGTCCGCCGACGGGTCCGCCGCGCGCCACTTCCTCGTCATCACCGCTGCGATGCCGCAGGAGGCCAGAACCCCCAGCGCAAGAGACAGGCCGAGGTCGCGGACGAACGGCATCGGCGACAAGGCGAGTGCGCCGAAGCTGACGGCGGTGGCGACGGCGACGGTCACCACCACCCGGCGCTCGGCGCGTTGCGCCCAGTAGATCGGGTAGTAGCTCCCGACACCGAGCAGGACGGGCAGGAAGGCCACCACCCCCAGGGAGAGGGGACGACCCACCCATCCGTATGCGGCCATCGTCGCCGCCGTCGCCAGCAACGTGACCGCCAGCGGCATGAGCCGCCGTCGGCGGCCCGACGCCCACGGTGTGGCGAGAAGGCAGATGGCGACGCCGATGATCGCCAGCCCACCCAGCAGCGGGATCTCCTGCCTGACCTGGTGGCCGAGCCCGGCGACGACGGCGGGAACACCCGACACCGTCGTCCGGGTCGTCTTCAGCCCTGCTCCGGCGACCGCTTCGCGGACGCGGTCGACCAGCACCTCGGTGCTTCCCTGATCGAGCTCCTGGCGAGGGCGGACGAGCAGCGCGACCGACCGGTCGGACGGAGCGACGAAACGCCACTGCGGCCGCGGCCTGCCCTGGTCGTCGTAGATCGCGTTCTCGACGAACGCCTGGTTGCGGATCGTCGGCAGGCCGGAAGGAAGCCCACGCGCGAGCAGCGTCCCGTAACGGCGGTCGAACTCCGCGCTGGCACGGTCCGCTTCTCTCGCGGCCTCCTCCGGGGAGGCACCGCTCGCCGCGGCCTGTGCCTCGGCGGTTCCGCGCACGCCGTCCCGCCGGCCGACGAGCTCGGCGAGCAGGTCCTGTGCCCGGCCGGCGACCTGGTTCAGGACGGTCGCCGGTCCGTACACCGCCGACACGTCCGGCAACCTCGCCAGCTCTCCCTCGAGGCGGAGCAGGGACTGGAGCTGTTCCTCCGCGAGCAGCGACTTCGGTTCCGCGGATTCCAGGAGGACGACCGTGGCATCCGAACCGAACGTCCCTGCGTAGTCGTGCAGTGCATCGACCGCGGGGTCGTTCGCCGGCAGGAACGAGTCCACACCCGTGGCGACCTCGACCCGCACCAGCCCTCCGACGAGGAGGACGAGGGCCACGACCACACCCACGACCGCGCCGAGCCGGCGCCGGAGCGGCGCACCGGGGGCGGCCGGGTCGCGGCTGCCCTCCCGTTCGGTGGGACGGAAGCGGCTCGTCGCCGCCGCCGCCCTGGTCATTCCGTTCCGGCCCAGGGCCGCCGCCGCCGCGAACGGTCGGCGGACGGCCCGGGCGAGGGCGTGGTCGCGGCGGGTCATCGCGGCGGGTCCTGCTGGATCCGCGGGTACTCACCCGTGAACGGTCCCGGGTTGGCGGATCCACCCGCCTCCGGGTAGGCGTTCGACTTCGCCAGCAGGGGCGACTGGTTGAAGTCGACCGGGACACCCTTGACGGTCTGCTCGTTGTAGACCATGAAGATCCGCAGGGTCTTCCCGTTGATGTCACCCCGGTTCAGGGCCTGGCCGAAGTTCGTGAAGAAGGCGGCCACATCACGGTCGTAGGGCTGCAGGTAGGCGAGCATCGGGTTGACGTCCGACATCGCCACGTTCAGCGTTCCGACCAGCGAGCTCGCGTCGTCCGCGACCGCCGGGACCCGGGTCAGGGTGTCGGGGGCACGGTCGACCACTCCCTGGAGGGACGGCAGCATTCCACGCAGGTCCGTGGACGTACCCGGGAGCTGGGTGAGCGCCGCCGAGAGGTCGGGTGCGGCCGTGTCGAGATCCCGCGCGACCGGGGCGAGCGCACCGGACAGCGTGGTCAGGTCGTCGCTCGCCCCTCGCACGGAGTCCAGCAGCGGGGGAAGCGTCTGCATGGTCTCGGTCAGCTTCTTGTCGTTCTCCGCCGTGGCGGAGAAGACCGCCTGGGAGTCGCTGACCAGCTGGGCGATCTGCCCGTCCCTGGTGTCGAGCGCGGCCAGCAGGGTCGCTGTCTGCCCCGTCAGGGTCTTCAGGTCCTCGGACTGGGCGGCGAGCGCATCCGTGACCGTGCCGCCCTCCCGGCCGACCTCGCCGAGTCCGGCGACCGCATCGGTCAGTGCCGCAGCACTGTCGTTCGTGGCCAGACCGGACGACCGAACGATCTGGCCGATCGAGTCACGCGTCGGCTGATCGAGAGACCGGTAGACGTCGTCGAGCTCGACACCCGGCTTGCCGGTACCCGGAGGGAGCTTCGTCCCGTCCTGGATCTCGCCGCCCTTGCCGTCGGTGAAGTCGAGGTACGATTCCTGGATCAGGGTCTTGTTCCGGATCTCCGCACTGACACCTTCGTGCAGCGGGAAGTTGTCGTGCATCTCGACCTCAACCGACGCCGTGTCTCCGACGGCCTCGATGTCGACGATCTTGCCGACGTTGACGCCGGCGACCATGACGTCGGAGTCGTAGACCAGGTTCGACACGGCCGGCACCTCGAGACTCACCCGGTAGCCGACCTGGGACACCAGCGGGATGCGCCCGCCCGAGTTCACCCAGAGGTAGCCGAAGAGTGCAGCGCAGGCGGCAGCGAAACCGGCCAGGACCAGTAGCCGCGCGTGCGGCAGTACGGTGGTTGGAACACGCATGTCGTCCGCCTAGTTCTCGGATCCGAGGGGCAGTTCGGGCAGGAGCGGCCGGGGATCGGCCCCCGGCGGGACGCCGGCGCCGGACGGATCCTGGAAGAGCTGCGGGTGGCTCTGGGTCAGCCCGAGCAGACCCGTCACCGACTCGGGGGCGTACTGCTGCATCCCGCGCAGGATCCCGCCGTTGGCGTCCTTCAGGCTGTACACCGAGTTCGTGTTGAACACGAAGGCCTGCAGGTCGTCGAGATACGGGAGAGAGTTCCCTGTCAGCTCGTCGAGCCGGCCGGAGGCGGACTTGAAGTTCGGCAGCGATGCGTTCAGATCGCTGACGAGCGGCCGGAGGTCGGCGACGACCGGTCGTGCCTCGGCCAGGACCGGGGCAGCCTTGTCGACGACCTCGCCCGCGGTGTCCACGGTGGTGGTCATGCGGTCCAGCGCCCCAGGGAGCGTGGCGCTGGCCTCGCGCAGGTTGTCCAGCGTCGGGTCGAGCTGGTCGGACAGGCCCTGGACGCCCCCGGTCGCTTCACGGAGGCGATCGGTGACCTGAGGCAGCTCGCGGAGGATGGCGTCGACGGCCTCGCTGTTGTCGCCGGTGGTCTGCAGCGTCTTCTGCATCGACGTCGCCAGATCCGCCAACCGCTTGTCGTTCTTGCCGACGGTCTCGGAGATCGTCCCGAGCGACGTCACCAGCCGCGCGATCAGGTCCCGGCGGGTCTGGAGCGCCTCGGCCAGCGGCTGCATCCGCTGCAGCATGGCGTCGGTCGCGCGGACTCCCGGGGGAAGCGCCTCCGGGAAGCTCGCCATCGCCGCGTCGGACTGGGCGAGCAGGGTGCCGAGCGCGTCCTGTGTGTTCGCGTCGAGGTTGCCGAAGACCTCGTCCACCTGGACCGGTGCCACCGAGGCGGTGGCGGGGAGGGTGTCGCCCTCCTGCAGCTCACGCGCCTGCGGCGTACCCGGGGAGAACTCGATGTACATCTCGTTCAGCGGGCTCTTCGGGCGGAGGACCAGTTTCGCGTCCTCGTAGACCTTGTAGTTCGGGTCGATGGTGATCGCGAGCTCGGACTGGCCCCGCTCGTTCACGTCGGCGTCCCGGATCTCGCCGACCTTGACGCCGGCGATGCGGACTTCCTGCCCGTTACCGGGGCTCACGGCAGGGGCCGTGTCGAAGGTCGCCGTGAAACCGAACTCCTGCTCCCACGGCCAGTTGGCACGGGCCTGGCTGAAGATGTAGCCGCCGACCACGACGGCGAGGCCGACGAGTCCGGCCACGACAAGGATGTTGCGAATCAGGCCGGGCTCGTTGCGCGCCTGTTCGTAGGTGCGCTTGATCGCATTCGCACGCGGACTCATCAGTTCCCCCCGGTGCCCGGGCCGTCCGGGTTCTCGAGATTGGCGAGGTTCTTCCAGAGCGACTCGATGTTGATCGGCACGCCCTCGACCGAGCCCGCCCCGAACCCGGGCTGGAAGCCCACGTTTGCGCCGTTCGCGTCCGTCAGCTTCGACGCACGGTCGATGTTGGAGACCATGTAGCCGAGCTCCTCGTAGAAGGGGGTCTCCCCGTCACCGGTGCCGGCGTAGGTCCCCGCGCCGAGGTACGGGTTCATCACCGTGTCGAGCACCGGGCCGTTGAGCCGGTCCAGGACCGGGCCCTTCAGGTCGTCGAGCACCGCCGTGCCGGTCTGGCTGGCCGGGACCAGGTCGTCGACGATCGGGCGGGTGTCGCTCAGGACACCGCGGAGGTCACGCACGACAGGAAGCGCACGGGACAGGACCGGAGTGGCACGGTCGACCAGGGGACCGAGCTCCTCCACGATCGGTTCGGCCGGGCCCGCGGTCTCGCGCAGCTTGACCAGCGTCGTGTCCAGGCGCCGGAGACCGGCGTCGGCGGTGTCGAGGGTCTCCGGCAGGTCAGCGACGAGGTCTGCCGTGTCCTGGCTTCGTGCACCGAACACCCGGCTGGTGGTCGCCAGGTTCGCGACGATGCTGTCGAGCTGCCCGTCCTGCGCGGTCAGCGTCCGGGACGTGGCGTCCAGCCCGGCGACGACCTTGGTCAGGTCGTCCGCCCGCGTCCCCGACAGGCCCCGCAGCACCTCCGAACTAGGCGCCAGTGCCGCTGGCGCCGTGCGGGCGATGTCCTGGATCGCGCTGCGGCCGTCGCCGGCCAGCGTGGCGTCCAGCTGCCGCGAGGCGCTGCGGGCCCCGGTGATCGCGTCGGGCTGGAGCACCGAGGCGATCTGGTCCAGCTCGACCGGGACCGAGGTGCGCTCCGGCGGGATGACCTCGCTGTACTCCTGGTCGTCGTGCGCCCCACCGGGGATCAGCTCGAGGTAGTAGTTGCCCCCGAGCAGGATCGTCGGCCGGATCGCGGCGCCCGGTTCGGAGCCGATCTTCTCGGCGGTGCCGTTGTCCAGCTTCACCGTGACCATGGCAGTTCCGTTGTCGAGACGCTCGACGTCGGAAACCTTCCCGACCTTCACGCCACCGACCTTGACCGGCGTGACGTACTCGCGGAGGCGGTAGTCCTGCGCGAAATTGATCTTCACCTCGTCACCCGGGACGAGCGTCGTCAGCAGCATGTCCTTCTGGAACATGACGTATCCGACGAGCGAGGTCAGCACGATCGCGACCACGCCGATGGCGAACGGAGACTTCAGCCACCCGAAGGCACGCTTCCTGGGCTTCTCCGCTGCTTCCGCCGGGGGTTCATGCGACAGCACGTTCATCACTCACCTCCGGTCGTCGGCAGGGGCAGCGAGCCCGTGCTGTCCTGCCCGGCTGCGCCGGGGGCGGGGTAGGGGTTGCGGGCGACGAACGGGTCCTTGATGCCGAGCTGACCGTCGACCGACTGGGTGTGGAGCATCAGCGTCACCCGCAGGTGACGGTTGTTCGGGTCACCCTTGCCCGCCTGCCCGTTGGAGAGGGCATCCGCGAAGTTCTCGAAGAACAGCATGACCTCGGGGGCGTACGGCGAGAGGGTCGTGAGCACCGGGTTCGTGTCGGAGAGTGCGGCGGCCGCCCGTGGGGCGAAGGGCCGCGCGTCGGTCATCGTCTCCGTCAGCTCGCCCAGAGCCGGCTGCGCCTGCTCGGACACGTTCGGAACGCCGTCCAGCGGCGGGACCGCCTCGCGGAGCACGCCACGAAGGTCGGGGGTCGCGTCTCCCAGACCACGGGCACCGGGCTGGAGCTGAGCCGTTGCGCTGTCCAGGTCGGACAGCGGCGGCTGCAGCGCCGTCATCGCCTCGCGAGCCGCCGACAGCGTGTCCGGAGCCTTGTCGAGCGTGTCCCGCAGCGGCACCGACCGGTCCGCGGCGATCGCGTTCAGCGTGGTCCCGAGATCACCGGTCAGGGCGGCGATCTGGTCCTGCCTGCCGGCGAACCGGCCGGACAGCGAGTTCGCGGCCTGCAGGAGCTCGCTGAGGTCCTGGCCGTTGTCCTCGGTCAGCGAGCGGGACACCGTACCGAGGTCCGGCAGGATCTGCGGCGCGTTGCGGACGACGTCCTGGATGTCCTGGCCGTGTCCGCCGATGCCCTGCCCGGTCTGGGTGAGCGTGCTGGTCAGCGAGGCGCGGGTCGGGTCGTCGAACACCCCGAGCAGGTCCGAGAGGTTCTCCGACTTGACGGTCTGCTCCTTCGGGAGCATCGAGCTCTCGGGGAGCTCGCCGGCGTCCGGGGTGCCCGGGTCGATGTTCACGATCTTCTGGCCGAGGCCGGATCGGCTGTCGATCGACGCCGTGGCGTTCTTGTAGAGGTCGCGGTCGCCGTCGAGCGACAGGGTCGCGACGGCGGTGCCGTCCTTGATCTCGACCTTGTCGACCCGGCCGGCTCGGACCCGGGCGATACGGACGTCGTCACCCGCCCGCAGGCCACCGGTGTCCTCGAACGCGGCGGTGAACGTCGTCAGCTGAGCGCCGGGAAGCCCCTTGTGGGCGTTCACACCGACGTAGACCGCTGCGACGAAGCAGACGAGGGCGACGGTCCCGATCAGAAGGGAACGTCCCTTCGTGGACTTGGGGCTGGCCATCAGCTGCCTCCGAGCAGGTAGTCGAGAGCACCGGACTCCTGCTCCTCCGCGAGGCCGGTCGCACCGCCGTCGGGCGAGGGGCCGGGCTCGAGGAGCCCCGGGAGCGGCGCACCGTCGGGCGACACACCCGGAATCTGCGGGACCGGAGCTTGCTCGGGCGCGGGGAGGGCGGCGTCGGGCGGTGGGTTGCCGTCGAGCAGCGGTGCCGCCGGAGGCAGGGCGTGCGTGATCTGGTCGGTGTTGACCGTGACCATCGCGCGGAAGTAGTGCGAGAGACCGTCGTACCCGTTGGTGGTCAGTGCCCAGCCCTGGATGAAGTTCCAGAAGCCCGGGAGGCGGTTGGTGAACTCGTTCGCCAGCGGGTCGAGCCCCGCCGCGGTACCGCGCAGGTCCGCACCTGCCGGCTTGAGGTCGGCGACCACCGGCCGCGCCTCGACGAGCAGCTCGTGGGCCCGGTCGAGTACCGGCTTCGAGCTGGCCAGGGCCGGATCCGCCGAGTCGGCGAAGCGCTGGAGCTCTTCACTGATCGCGACGAGGTTGTCCGTGGTCGGCCGCATGGACTGCAGCGTCGGCGTCGCGCTGCGGGTGACACCGGCGAGGTCTTCGAGCGCCCCGCGGGTCTGGGCGAGGGTGTCCGGTGCACGCAGCAGCGTCTGGTTCAGCGCCTGCTGCCGGTCGGCGGTCGTACCGAGCAGCTGGTTCGCGGAGTTCACGAGTCCGTCGAGCCGCTTGCCGTCGTCGGCAGCCAGGGCGCCGGCGACCGGCTCGGTGTTGTCGATGAGCTGCTGCAGCGTCGCGCTCTGCTCATCGAGGACGCGCACCAGGTTCTCGGTGTCGACCATCGCCGGGGCGAGGGCCTTCACCGCCGCGTCGGCATTCGGGCCGTTGTCCCGCATGCCGTCGCCGAGAGTGGTCACCAGCCCGGCGAGCGCCTTGCCGGTCGGGTCGTCGATCGCGTTCAGCAGCTGGTCGAGGTCGGACGGCCGCCCGGTCTGCTCGACCGGGAGCGGCTCGTTCGGCCCCAGGAGTGGCGACTCCGGGCTGCCACGGTCGTACTCGATGAACCGCTCACCGAGGAGGCTGACCGGCTTGATCGTCATCCGCGCGTCGCGATGCACCGGCATCGCCTCGGGGTCGAGAGAGACGGTCACGGCGGACTGGTCGCCGACCACCCGCATCGACTCGACCTTGCCGACCGGCACGCCGTCCATCAGGACGTCGTTGCCCTCCAGGATCGGGCTGGCGTCGGCGAACATCGCGGTCACGCGCTGCGGCTCGTCGTCGAGGAAAGCGCTGGGCGTCGCTGCGGCGCTGACGACCGCAGCTGCGGCGACGGCGAGCACGGCGACCCTCGCGACAGTGGTCGCGGTGCGTCGAGATGACGTGGTCATCGCGCACCTCCGCCGTACGCGTCGGTCCACGGCTGGCCCTCGATGGCGCCGGGAACCGGGTGCGGGTCCTTCTCGATCCCGGGGGGCATGACGCCCGGGTTCACGTTCAGGGAGCTCGCCCCCTCGTTGATGGTCGAGCGCATGTAGTGGCCGTTCGCGTCGTAGTTGGCTGTTGCGGACCCCCAGTTCGACATCCACCCGAGGAGCTCCGGGGTGTACGGGCGCAGGTAGGTCAGAGCAGGTGTGACGTCCCGGACCAGCGAGTCGACCCCGGGGACCGTGGCGTGCGCGCTGTCGAGCAGCGCGGGCGTGTGGTTCAGGAGCGTCGAAGCCGAGTCGAGCGTCGGCCGCAGCTCACCGACCGTGGGGCGGAGCTCCTGCAGCACCGGGCTCAGGTTGCGGGAGAACTCCGGCAGCTTCGCGGCCACCGGCTGGAGCTTCTCGAGCAGGGGCAGGGTCTTGTCGACCGTCTCGGGGACCTGGTCGAGGGTGGTCTTCGCCGTGTTCAGGGTCCCGGGGAGCTTCTTCAGCGCCGCGTCGAGCTGCTGGCGCTGCTGAGCGGTGGCCGCGGCGCTGGTGCTGAGGTCACTGACGATCGAGCGGATGTCGCCGTCCCGCTTGACCAGGGTGTCGACCACGGTCGAGGTGTGCCCGATCAGCTCCTTGATCGCCGGGCCGTCGTTGCCGAGCCCGCGCAGGACGTCACCGAGTGCACCGAGCGCAGGACCGGCTGACCGGATGGTCGCGTTGACATCCTGCTCGCTCCCGGTGAGTGTCTGGTCGAGGCCCTGCAGCGTGCCGGCCAGCCGCGTGCGGGTCTCCGGGTCCAGCGCGGAGAGCACGCGGTCGACCTCGATCGGCTCCGGCATGGCGCCGGAGATTCGGCCGCCGTCCGGGATCTCGGGCGCGGTCGCCGGCCCGTCCTTGACGACGACCTGCCGCTCGCCGAGCACGGCCCGCCAGGCGACGCTGACCTCCGCGCCGTCGTGCAGCGGCGCGAAGTCCTTCTCGAGGTTCATCTCGAGGACGGCCTTGCCGTCCTCCGATCGGACCTTGTCGACCTGGCCTGCCTCGAAGCCGTTGACCAGGACCTTGCCGCCCTCGATGACGTTCGGCGCGGTGGGGAGCACGACGCTGACCCGGTACGGGATGCTGTCGATCAGGGCCCAGCCTCCGGTCGCAAGCACCATCAGGCACACCATCGGGACGGCCCACAGTCCGAGGAACTTGTTCTTCATCGCCGTCAGTCCATTCCAAGCGGCCCGGCGGACTCGCCGCTCAGGAACTGGCGGACGAAGGGATCCTGCGACGCGAAGGCCGCATCGGCCTCGCCGTAGTGCACGACCTTCCCCTTCCAGATCAGCCCGACGTAGTCGCTGACCTTGCGGGCTGTCCGGATATCGTGGGTGACCAACATGTAGGTCCCCTTGTGCTCCGCGTGCATCTGCAGGATGAGGTCGTTCAGCAGGCTTGTCCGCACGGGGTCGAGACCGGAGTCGGGCTCGTCGAACATGACGATGTCGGGATTCAGCACGAGCGCGCGGGCGAACCCCGCGCGCTTGCGCATGCCACCGGAGACCTCGTTCGGACGCTTCTTGATGGCGCGCTCGAGGCCGACCTCCTGGAGCCGCTCCATCACGATCTCCTTCACCTCCTTCTCAGAGAGGTTGCTGTGCTTCCTCAGTGGAAAGGCAGTGTTGTCGAAGATGTTCATGGATCCGAAGAGGGCGCCGTCCTGGAAGAGGACGCCGAACCGCTTCCGCAGCTCGTACCGCTCGGCCTCGCTGATCTTCCAGATGTCCTGCCCGAAGATCAGGACGTCACCGGCATCGGGAGCGAGCAGGCCCACGAGGTGCTTGATCAGAACACTCTTACCGGTACCGGACGGCCCGAGAATCGTCGTGATCGCGTTGTCGGCGAAGTCCAGGTTCATGCCCTGGAGGATGTGGCTGCTGCCGAAGGACTTGTAGACACCACGGACCTGCATCGAGTGCGACTGGTTCGTACCGGGTGCCGCACCTTTCTGCCGCCCGGCGGCGGGGGCCTGCTGCCCCTGACCGTGGGGGGCGCCGACGCCGGCCGGGATGGGGATGGGACGCGTCATGTCCATGTCGTCGTCGTATCGCATGAGTGGGGAGCTCCTAGATGAATTCGGGAATCGCTAGTTGGCAATGGGGGCATTCGGGGCGAGCCCCCAGAACAGCTGAGTCCCGAGCGTGCTGATGATGTGCACGAGCACCATGTTCACCATCATCGATTTGGCTGTCGCCTGACCGACGCCGACAGGACCGCCCGAAGCGTTGTATCCGTAATAGCACCCGACGAAGATCACGCACGTGCCCATCGCGATGACCTTCAACGTGGCGTAGATGATGTCGAGCGGGTTCTGGTAGAGCCAGAAGATGTAGAGGTAACCACCGGACGAGACCTCGCCGAGCTGCATCACCACGACGAGGTACATGGCGATGTAGCTCATTCCGAGCCCGACGATGAAGAGGAAGGGCATGGCCAGCCAGGCCGCCAGGATCCGGGTGCCGACCAGGTAGCTGAGAGACTTGACCCCCATGACCTCCATGGCGTCGATCTCGTCGGCGATCCGCATGGACCCGATCTCCGCGACGAGGCCGCATCCGACCTTGGCAGCGAAGATGTACGCCCACATGTACGGCGACATCTCCCGCAGGCCGCAGTAGTCGGTGAAGATCGCCGAGTACAGCGGCGCACCGACCTGCTTCAGGGTGTAGCTGGCCTCGGTCGCGCACATCGTCCCGACCATGAACTGCATGAACCAGACGATGAGCCCGCTCGACAGGATCAACACACCTGCCTGGTGGAACACCTCACCGACGTAGTGCCGGAGATCGGGGAAGTTCCTGATCGTCCGGGTCGAGAACTTCGCGATCAGCCCGAAGGTCGACACGCTCTCGCGGAACTTGTCGACCGCGACCCGCGGGGACACCTCGACGGAGTCACGGCTGTCCGGCTCGTCATCGGCCGGCTTCTTGGAAACGTCGACGCTCATGAGCTCCGCCTCTTTACTTGAAGACCTGCATCTCGGGGTTCAGCCCGAGAAGCAGCGCCGTGTAGACGTAGTTGAAGACCCAGATGCAGGCGAACGCGGTCACGACGGACACGTTCACCGCCTTGCCCACGCCGGCGGGACCGCCCTTCGCGCGCAGACCCATGAAGCTGCAGACGATTCCGATGATCAGACCGAAGAAGACGGACTTGAGGACGCTGCCCCAGATGTCGGGCGTGGTCGCGTTGGCGAAGAAGTTGCTCACGTACGCGGCCGGGTTCGCCCCGAGATACACCGAGGCGATGAAGCCGCCGATCACGCCGCAGAGCAGCGCCAGGATGTCGAGCAGCGCCGTCATGACGGTCACCGCGATGACACGCGGGATGATGAGTGTCCGGATCGGATCGACGCCGAGGACCTCCATCGCATCGATCTCTTCACGGATGCGCCGGGCCCCGAGGTCGGCGGTCATGGCCGTCCCCATCACGCCGGCCACGATCATGGCGTTGATCCAGGGCGCGAACTCACGGACCGATGCCATGAGGAAGAAGGACCCGAGCCGGTCGGGGATGCCGAACAGCAGGTAGATGTTGCCGCCCTGCAGACCGGGGGCACCGAATCCGAATGCCACGCAGGACACGACCACCGGGATCCAGCAGAGCCGGAGCGTGTCGTACATCTGGTCCCGCGTGTCAGCCCAGTAGCCGACGGGCTTGCTGATCGCACTCCAGAGCACGTGGCCCATGTAGGTGATGATCTCGCCAGCCGTGACCAGCGGCTTCGTGATGCCGTCCAGGTACTTGCCGCCGAGCCCGGGCTTCCTCCCGACCGCGGTGCTGGGCGTTCCTTCGGTGGTCGTCGTCATGAGTTGCTCCCCGTCGTCGACGTTTTCCGAGCGACGACGCCCGAGATGGCGCCGACGAGTACGGCGGACACAGCGAGACCGATCAGGTCCGTCCACCGGACCGGGACGATCGGGAAGAGGAGCAGCAGCGGGAGCCCGAGGGCCTGCGTGACCAGCGCGGCGGCCGCACCTGCCCGGTGTGCCGGGCCCACGGGTCGCGCACGCAGGCCGGCGAGGGCGAAGGCTCCGACGGAGACGGCCCACGGCCACGCGGAGGCGATGGCCGGGACGAACATCCCGACGACCGGCGTGGCCAGCATCCCGAGGACGAAGACGGTGAAGCCGGCCGAACCGGCCCGGAGGACAGACGGCGAGCCTGCACTCCCAGCGGCTACCTGGCCGGCCCCGCGCGGCGGTGGGGAGCTCCGCCGCGTGCTGACCGCACGTGTTGACATCACTGACACTCCAAGCTGACGGGCCCCCGCGGGGCACGGGTCACACGTCCGGAGCCCGGGCTCCGGACGCGGGGACACGGAGATCACGTCGGGGGCTGTGATCTCCACAGACGGCGGGGAAATCCGTCTGCATGTCCGCGTGCTGCTCGACGGTCTTGCTGGTCGAGCGTGTGGCTGTCGGGGGCCTGCCAGCGTCGGTGTCACGGCGGCGGGACCCGATCAGAACGCATCCGGGGTTCCCGGATGCAGGAAGAGTCCCAGCCGGGAGCGGCCGTGAGGTCCGCATCGGCAGACCAAACGGAGGCGGACATTCGTCCGGATGCGACGACGTCCTCGACGCACCGCGATCGTGTCCGCGGTCACCATCGCTCGACGGCGCGAACGGGCAACGCAATGGTCATGTACCCGGCTCAACCTGCACCGGAAGCCACCCGATCGAGCGACTTGCCCTCCGGCTCGCACCTGTTCCACTGACATGATGTGGAAGCAGCCGGAACAAGGCCGCTCCCGGACAACGGAGTCGCCCGGCCCTGCCGTGGAGTTCACGGACATCACGACGATGCTCGACGAGTCCCCCGTGCTCTACCGGCTGGGGCTCCGCCTCGAACCGGGGCAGGTCACCGTCGTGATGGGCCCGTCCGGAGCCGGCAAGACCACACTCGTACGGCACCTGGCCGGCCTGACGCAGCCGGGACGAGGAGCTGTCACCGTCGACGGCCGTGACGTCTGGACTGCGGACGAGGCCGGACTCCGGAGCATCCGGCAGGATTTGAGTGTGCTCTTCGGCGGGCCATCCGTGTTCGAGGCCGGGCTGTTCGGTTCGTTGAGTGTGTACGACAACATCGCGTTCGCACTGCAGAGCCGTGGAATGGACGACGATAGCGTCGGTCGCATCACCCGCTACCGGCTCCGCGAGATGCGCCTGCACGACCGGGCATCGGCGATGCCGTCCGAGCTCGCTGCGCACGGCCGCAAGAGACTCGCTATCGCCCGCACCCTGGCAGTCGAGGCCCCGCTTCTCGTGCTCGACGAGCTCGAGGTCGGACTGGACTCAGCTCACGCGTCTGCTGTCGTCGGCGCGGTGCGCGAGCAGCACGAGCGCATCGGCGCGACGGTCCTGATCACGACGCACGACATCGATCTGGCCCGCGAGCTGGGCGACACCGTCGCGATCCTCTGCAACGGACACATCGTCGCTTCCGGTACTCCCGCCGAGCTGCTGAACGGGATCACCGACTCCGAGACCTTCGAGCACCGGTTCCGGACGTCCGACTTCCTGGGGCCACCCGACACGGATTCGACGCTGGCCGAGCTGGAACGACGCGAGGGCGGCCGCATGATCCAGCTGGAGCCTCAGCAGGTGATCGTCGCGCTGCTCGCGATCGCCTTCGTCACCTCGTTCTGCGTCTTCCTGTTGATGACGAGATGACACGGGGCGCCGGCCGACGGGAGGGTGCAGCTCCCGCCGACCGGCGCTGTCTATCGGCTCGTACCGGCGAGCCAGGCGTGGGCTCGGCCGAAGAGGAGCAGCGACGAGCCGACGATCAGGAGGACGATGGCCGGCACGGTGGTCCACTCCCCGTTCGACGCCAGCAGCACGACTCCGAGCGCTCCCAGGGCGACGAGCGGGATGATCAGCTTCGCCTGACGCCCCACGACCGCGAGTGCCCCCACCAGCAGCGTCCCGGCAAGCAGGACGAAGACCAGTGCCGGGATGCCTGTCGACTCGTGCTGGGCGACGGCGGAGTCACCGAGCTGGCTCTGGATCTGCGACACGGTGGCGTCATCCGGGGACTCCTCCGACCGGTAGCCGACCGCGCTGAGGAGCAGCAGCAGGGCGTAGAGCACCCAGGAGCCGACCGAAACCGGTATCTGCCAGGGTGTCTTCTGTTTGGGGCGATTGGCGTACCGCGAGGTCTGTTGGTGGGCGAGGTCGTCATTCTCCCGAGCCATCCGGGCAGACTAGGGACACGCGAACGCATGACGCGTCGTCGCGGTAGACGGAAAACCAGACGGAACTCCGCTACGAAGGACAGTTGAGCTCCGTCGCGCAGTTCGTCGCCGGTCAGATTCCTCGGTACTACCACGCTGGCCTCATCCATTCGGGGGTCGAACCGACGACCTACGGCATGCCGACCTGCCTCTGACGGTCACATCGCGCACTGACCTCCCGGTTGCGCAGGCGCCGATCCCATGGTGTGCAGCCCGTATGTGAGTCGCTCGGCCCGACTCCGGTCCCACTAAGAAATTTGCGAGATTGGATCTGAAGCCTCACGCCATCTCGATTCGAGCTACCCGGTGCTGCTCTACCGGATCCACCAGACCGCTCATACCGTAAGCATGATCGTGAGAGGTGACATCGCACTCGAGAAGGCTCCATTCCGCGTGCCTGTCCACACGCCGCCGGGAGGTAACGAGCCAGTCCGTAAAGCTACGAACCAGCGGTAGCGCATCTGAGACACCAGCGAGACGGACGCTGCTCCGGCAAGCGGACTCATCGATCATCCGAGATCTCGCTTAGCTCCCCATCAGCGGAACGACACCAAGCCCTCCCCCTGCTGTCGATAAATCTCACCGTGAGCGATAAATCGCCCGATTCATATAGCTGGGACCACAAGAGATTCCCATTTTCTCGGTCAGATAGAGCATCCATAAAAGCCTCACGGAGCCGCTCTGTCGCGTAGCCTAGAAGCTTTGGCGACGAGTCAGGACCCTTCACGGCATACCTGACTTCTGCATTCAACAAATTCTCGCCTGCTAAACTGGCGAAATCCGTAGCGTGTAGACCGGCAATCCGCTGCCATTAAAGCATACGACACCGGGCGTGCCCGATTCAACCATGCGAATCCAGACCGCAACCCGGCTCGCCTGCTCCCGGTCTTCGTTGGCGCGATGCAGCTCATCCGCACGCTCAAGCCGCCGAAGCTGCTTCAGCTGAACCTGATTTGCAACCCACGCCGCCCGGGCGGCTATTCCAGCGAAAACGACAGCCAGGATCGCCCCAGACCCGGCCAACCAGTCAGGGAACGTACCCCAGTCGATTCTCATTGCCCGTCCATTGGCGACTCAACAGCGACGAATGACCGAACAGATCCGCTTCGCAGCGCAACCAACGAAGCCGCATCCGCCGCCCACCCATCACGCTCGTCGACACAAGCATCCGGTCCGACGAAAAGAACTAGCGACCGTTGCTCGTCGACCCTGCTCGACGCCCAGACGATGCCTTCGATTGGCGATCTCCCCTCGGACTCCAGTGCGAATCTCTCGTGTAGGTACTCAGCGACAACTTGAGTAGGCACATAATCTAGGTGCTCCATATCATCCGGCCGTGCGACCCGGGCGACGTCGCTAGAGAAATCGCGTAAGAAGCTGATTGCTCCCCGAAGATGCCGCATCTCTTCATCGAAGAGAGATGGCAGCGCAGGCAGGCTTGCTAGATCCAGAATCGATACCTCTCGCGCCGTAATGAATGTGCCCAGCGCAATAGCACTGGCAGGCACCGCGTAGCCGCGAACCTCCGCAAGGGCACATTCCTCAGTCATCGCTGCATAGAATCCACTAATCCCTGCCGGCGTCATCCTGTTTGCTTTCGCACGCTCCCGAGGTGGCGCTCCCAGCTCTAGCGCCGTTCTCGGGTTCTCGCTGACCGAGTGCACCCGAGCACGAATGAGGCAGGTGCCAGCCGGAAGTGGCTTAACAAGGTCGGTGGCGTCGATCGCTCGCGCGAGGGCAAGCAGCATATCTTCGGGCGGAATCTCGCCGTAGTCACGCTGCTCTTGTGACTGCGCGTCAGGGAGTAAGAACGTAAATCGCTTTCTGTACATGACGTGCCTGCGAAATGCTTGCCATCCCCAGCTGAGTGCCTGGTGAGGACTCGGACGATAAGGGTCCTTCTGGCACCAGAGCTGGGTCTCGATTACATTTGTCAGATCGCTTATCAGTTTGCCCGAATCAGAAACGTCATGCTCATGAAGCAGATCGAATGTGTCTTGGTACGGCATAAGGTAGCCGCCTTCACGGCTATCATAGCCAACTTGAATTATTGGGTCTTCGTACTCAATAGACAGGCCATCGCTTATGGCTGCCGCCAATACATCAATAGATGCAGCTACTAGCTCGCCATCATCTGCAACTCTACCGCAATATCCGCACTCGGCTTCGGACAATGCCTCCTCTACATTTCACATCAAGGCGCGATCGTTCACACAGCTAGTGCATACGCCCGTCAACCTCGGCCACCATCCCGGTCCCATACTTTCCTGATTCTCGCCTCACGCGGCTCAAAGGATACTCCGGCAAGCAGTCCAGTTCAGGCATGCCACGCAGACCGACACCTCCATGCTGCTCACCCAGGAGCTGATCGCGGTGGGGACAATACAAGGAGGCTGGACTACTCCAACCGTACTCATCAAGTCCGGATTCCGACACCTGCGACGACTGCTCTTTGGAGACGGCGCAAGCTGATCCCTAATGCCGTGTCCAGAATCCGCTCGCTATCTTCCGCAGAGTCCGTCCTCCTCACAGCTACAGACCGCAAATCTAGTTGGCGAGCAATTCTAGGGTCGGTCGACTCTCATCTACCCCTAGCATCTGCCTCAGCTGTGGCACAGTCCACGCGAGTTCCCGCGCCAGCCCCCCGATCGTCATACCGTTCTCACAGGCGAGACTGAATGCCTTCGACAGAAGCGCCGGAAGCTCGCCAAGATAACCGGCTGGGGACTCAGGGGCAAATCCAGGTTGCCCTTTCAGGCTGTGCAGACGCTGATAGGCACGGCTCGCGGAGGAGTCGGACAGCAGACCGAGCTCCCGGGATCGGTAAAGCAGCGAATGGATCGACACCCCCCAGGTGCTACGCACTTCAGCAAGTCTATGAAAGTCGACTCGTTCTGGGAGTTCGGCAATTATCGCATCGCGAGGAGTCAAGAACTCAGCCGCGAAGGTGTCGGCCTCCCGCTCCTGATTGATATCCCCAGCCGCAGCCTCCCCGTGAAGAAGCAGATGACCTAACTCGTGGGCCGCACTAAATCGATGTCTGTAGATATCATTCGTTCGATTCGGCGTCAGAACGATCACCGGCCGCGGGAGCCTCGATGTGGAGAACGCATCAACTGCCCACATGTCCTCGTCCCGGTGTGGCGTTTGCACAACAATTCCCTGTGCTTCGAGCCGCCGAATAAGATGTGTTATTGGCCCCTTGCCTAGCCCCCACGAGCTCCTCAGAGCCCGGGCGGCGGCTACCGGCTCGGCGGGCAATTCTAGACCAGGATGGACTTCTCCACCAGTAAAGCCTGGCAAGTCTACCGGTGGCAGCTGTACACGCTTCTCCAGTGCATAAGCCAGCTCCCATACCATCTCGGTCAGAGCGATAGCCTTGGCTCGCTGATACGCACGCGTCGATCGGAGACTTCGGAAATGTGCGGCTGAGGAGTCGAGCCTCGCGTGAGGGCGGCCGGACAGAAAAAATGCAAGCGGTACGTCTAGGATCTCAGCGAGCGCTGGGAGGAGGTCAGCACGAGGACGATTTGTGCCCATCTCGTACTGGCTGACCGCCGCCGGACTCACACCAAGCTCGTCTGCGAGCCGCCGCTTAGTGAGACCAGCAAGATTACGGGCCTGAGCAAGCCTGACAGGGTCGAACGCCTCGTGTACTTCGAGTGGGCTCAGCTGCCCGCCGGCCCCCCGCTGCCGACGACGTCGATCGGACGATGCAGCGAAGAGCGACCGCTGCGAGTCGTCACTCATCGCCGGCTTCCGCCACGTCGTCCCGCTCTTCGAGTTCAGCCGACGGCAGCTCCACCGTCGCCGTACGCGCGGTAACTGTCAGAGGCGGCAGCTCACCTTGTGTGAAGCCCGCCCCGGACACGCCCCCACCCACGACCTGGGGACCGCCTGGTTTCGCAGCCTCGGTTGCCGCGACGGCCACGTCGATCGGTTCCGGATTCCAATTCATTGTGCCGTCGACTTCAAGCGACATGGGGGTGCCCCACCAGGCGGCCAAAATGTCATCGCTGTCGGCGTTGGAAACGTAACCGACGTAGACGACAGTGAGGTTCTGGCGGTGAGCGGCCGCAGCTGCCTCGGCCACAGTGAGATCTGTCTCCGCACCTTCTACCTCGAACAGCGACAGCGCTGGCGCCACTCCGTTCTCACGCGATACCGCGCGAGGAACTTTTGCGTCGAGCTTAGCCCGTGAGATCGGAACCTTGAGCGAAGTCGCGTGGCGGAAGGGGATCAACACCCGCCCACTGACTACCGCGAGACTGTACGAGGCTCCCTTCGGCCTGATCACTTGGTAACTCGGGAGATCGGCCAGCTCGAACTGATCGACCACGATCTTGTAGCGCGCCGCCCACATGCTGCCGTATGCCCGCTTGTCGCCGGCTCCTTCGTTAGAAGCCACCTCCTGCACGACTCGAGCAGAGCGCTGTCCCCGGATCAAACCCACCACGACGTGGCGTGCCACGTCGGATGCAGAGTCACCAAACTGGGCAACAGCCCAGTCCGACGGCGGGGCCTGCTGAACCATCTGACCTCCGAGCTACTGCCAGCCCCGCTCCATGTCGGGCGCGGCTTACTTTACCGAGCTGAGGGTACCACCTGAGCTTAATTTTTCTACAGCATCTGCCCATCGGGATGACGTCTCCCCCCTAGAAGGTCCTCCGGGGACAGCGGGTCCCACCGATCCGTTGGTAGCCGAGAGCGGTCGGCTGCTACTCAAGGCGCAGTACGTCCCGCTCGCCAGATCCGTCGTGTTGAACTCGCAGGGACGACGTCGCGCCGGAGATCGGGACCGAAACGACGGGCTCGCCGCGGGATATCGCCAGGCCTCGAGCCATGGCCTGATCGACCAGGTCGGCCGGGAGGTCGAGGACTGCGGCGATAGTGCGCATCAGCTCGTTCGCGCTGCCGATGAGGTACCTCGGTGGGGTGATCCAGACCTGCGGACCGTTCGCGTCGTCGACGTCGTTCGGGGTGAGCTGGGCGTAGTAGTAGTCGTCGTCAAGCCCCCACACACTCGTGTCGTCCCAGCCGTCGAGTAGGAAGATGTTGGCGCTCACGGTCGCCACACCGGCTGGCCGGAGGAATTTTGGCCGGTTTCACGGACCCGTTCGAGATTGCGGTGAGCAGTCAGGGAGCGCTGGGGCGGGACCTCGGTACGGCCGAGCGTCACCCCGGCGTCGGTGAGTATCAGTAGATCCAGGTGCCGGGTGCGCGTGGAACGCTCGGTCCACAATCGACCAGCCCGACGTGCCGGACCTGATATCTGGCGAGGACCGGTCGTACGGATCGGGTTCGTCGTGGTCTCGTTCGTTGTCATGTGCGCTCCCCGACGCCGGCGGACGTGGACCTGGCCGACTCAAGGATGACAGCGGGCACCGACATCCTCGTCCGTACTGCGAAGGAGGCCGGCCCGTTCGGGCCGGCCTCCGTGCGATGTGGTGCCGGTCAGGACATCGCGTCGTCCTCCCAGGAGTCGTCGGCGTGGTCGGCGGCGGCGGTGTCGTCGGTGTGCCAGCGGGTGAGCTGGGCGGCTCGTTCGTCGTTGTCGGGCTCGTCGGTGGAGTCGCGGTAGGCGATCTCGTCGAGGACCCGGCGGGCGTGCTGGACCGACTGTTCGGTCTGTTCGGCTTCCGGGACCCGCACGATGTCCTCCCCGGTCTGGATCGGTGGCACCTCGCGCACGTCCTCTCGGCCTGTCTCGGCGGCGACCGGATCGTCCGGGCGGTCGTAGTTCAGGTGGTCGGTGATGTCGTCTTCGGTGATCGGGCGGTGCTGGTCGTCCTCGGCGACGGCGGTGTCGTGGGCGGTCTTCCATTCGGCGGCGGTGACCCGGTCGTCGGGGTCGTCGTCGGCGTCGCGGGCGGACAGCTCGGCTTTGGACAGCTCGGCCTGGGCGCGGGTCTCGGCGGTGTGGGCGAGCCACCGGCTGCGGGCCTGGTCGACCTCGGCAAGCTCGGCCGCGCGCTGTTCCAGGACCGCGGCCAGGGCAGTGGCTTGGGTGGCTTCGTCGGTGAGGCGTTGTCGTTGGGCCGGGTCGGTCGCGGTGTCGGCTTCGGCGCGGCGCAGGGCGGCGTCCTGCTGGTGGCGGGTCGCGGTCTGGCGGGTGCCGGCGAGCTCGTTGGCGACGTAGCGGGGCGCGGCGGCGAGCTCACGCTCGTAGGCACGCACGCGCATCCGGAGCTGGCCGTTGGACAGCTCCAGGTGTTCGCGGTCGATCTCGGGGCGTCCGAGGTCGCGCCACGCGGCGCGGTAGGCGGCGAACTGCTCGACCTGCCCGGGCTGCGGGGCCGGGCCGAGGGCGTCGTCGGGGTCGTCGTGCCCGCGCGCCTCCCGGTAGGCTGCGACCCTCCCGACGGCGTCGGCCCACGCGGCTCGGGCAGGTGCGTCGGCGGGGGCCTCGCCGAACGCGGCGATGGCCCACGGCTGGGGTTCGTCGGCCTGCTCGGCGCCGAGCGTGCGGGCGCGGTCGTCAGCGGCCTCGGCGAGCGCAGCGAGGTAGGTGTCCCACTCCTTGTCGTCGGTGCGCGGGGTCCAGTCGGCCCAGGATTTGCCGGTCGGGTCGAACCGGTGGGCGTCGCGGATGCGGGAGTAGACGACGTTGGACACGTTCCGTGCGCCGGTGAGCGGGCCCCGTTCGACGGCGTCGGTCAGCACGGTGTCGGGGTCGTGACCGGCGAGTTCGGCGCGGCGCAGGATCCGCGTCAGGGCGCCCGTGCCGTCCTCGGCCGCGATGCGGGTGCGCTGCTCAACAGTGAGCGCTCCAGTGTCGACGAGGCGGTCGAGGGCGTCGCGGGTGCGTTCGGTCGCGGCGAGCTGGGCGGCGTCGGCGAGCAGGTCAGCGGCGGTGCGGGCGCTGCCGGCTTCGGCGACGGAGTCGGCAGCGAGAGTGAGTGAGGAGCGGGTCACGGCCTGCTCGCTGGTGTCGAAGATCGCCGCGAGGACGGCGACGGGGTCGCGGTGCAGGCTGTGCTCGGTGGTGGTGCCGCGGGCAGGGTCGTCGGGGCCGGTCCGGGTGGCGACGTGCGCGGTGTTCGCCTGCCGGCCGCGGGACATGCCCACGTAGAGCGCGGCGGGGGTGGTGGTCTGGGTGGCCACGGTGTGGGTGGTGTCCACGGTGGCGCCCTGGGCTGCGTGGACGGTGGTGGCGTAACCGAGGGCCAGGTGGGCGTCGACGTAGTCGGCGGGCAGCACCAGCCGCTCCCCGGCGCCGGTGCTGCTGGCGGGGTCGGTGGTGACTTCGAGTGCGCCGTCGTCGCGGACGGCGGTTACGCGGTAGGTCTCCCGGTTGATCGGGCCGCGCCGGTTGCCCTCGACACCGATGAGGTTCCAGCCGTTGCTGCGCGCCTGGACCAGGTCCCCGACCCCAGCGAAGGTGCCCTGCATTCCGAGCGGGACACCCTGCTCGGCGACGTGTCCAAGCCGGACCAGGTCGTTGCGCAGCTGCGCGGACAGGCGCGCTGCCTGGTCGTTGGTGTCGACCAGCAGCAGCGACCGGCGCCCGTCGAGGGTGTCGGCCAGCCACGCCCGCGCGGCCGAGGTCTCGGCGTCGTCGCGGGTCCCGCCGTCGATCAGCCGACCCTGCTGGTGGTACTCGCGCAGCACCGTCTCGTCCCCCGCCCGCAGGCGCAGCGACGCGGCGCGCTCCCACCCGCCGGTGAAGCGGCGGGCGTCGGTCAGCTCGTAACGCGACCCGGCCGCGGCGAGCATGTCCATCCCGCCGCCGGCGCCGACAGCGGCGAGCTGCTTGTGGTCCCCGACCAGCAGCAACTTCGCCCCCGCCGCGTGCACGTGGTCGTGGATCGCGGCGAGCGCGGCGGTGTCGGTCATCGCGGACTCGTCGACGACGACGAGATCGCCGTCGCGCAGCCGCCACGCCTCGCCCCCGTCGACGGTCCGGCGCTCCGACACCGCGTCTGCGAGCCGGTCCTGGGTCGCGAGCCACTGGGTCCCATTCCGCGCGGTCAACCCCTCGCCGGTCAGGACGTCGGTGGCGACCTGGCTGGTCGCCAGCCCGAACGCCCTCCTGCCCGAGTCGGGGTCGGTCCAAGCGCGGGCCAGGGTGCCGACGACGAACGACTTCCCCGTCCCGGCCGGCCCGATGAGGGTCTCGACCCGGGCGCCAGAGGTGAGGATGCCGCGCACCGCGGCGGCCTGATCGGCACCGAGACGCACCCCATCGCCGTCGAGGCGGGACAGGAACTCGGCCGCGGCCGACTCGGTGAGCGCGGCGCCGTCGCGAGAACCGGTCGCGGCCAGCAGGATCCGCTCGGAGCGGACCTGGTCGGGGGTGGAGTAGATCCGCCCGCCCGGCGCGCGCATCGCGGACTCGCCGTTGTCGAGACGCAGCTCGGGCGGCAGCAGGTCCTCGCCGGGACGTTCGGCGTCGATCGCGACCGCGTACTGCAGGGCCTCGTCGGTGAGCTGGTCGAGCAGCTCCCCGACGTCGGCGCCGTCGGCGACGCCGAGGTAGTCGGGCAGGGCGGCGTTGATGGCACGGGTCAGGTCCGCGCGGGTCCACCCCGCCTTGCGTGACGCGACATCGGCCAGCGCCAGCTCGATCACCGCGTGGGGGTTGAAAGCCTGTGGGGTGACGCCGTCGCGGCGGGCGGCCAGCGCGGCGTCGGCGACCGCGGCCAGACCGCCGTCGATGTCGGCGCGCATCCGGTTGTTGATCCGGTCGAGGAATTCCTCGCGGGTCTCACCGTCGTGGGATTTCGACGCCCTCGTGGCGAACGTGGCCTGCCGCGAGATCCGGTCGCGCTCGGCGGAGTTCGGGGCACGGCCGTAGCGGGCCTCGAAGAGCTCGAACAGCTCCGCGGTCTTGACCGTGACCGCGCGACGACGGGAGGAGAACAGGGCGAGGGCCTCCTCGGCGATGCCGACGACCTCGCGGGACTTGCCGTCCGGGCGGGTCGCCAGCCCCATCCCCAGCGCGTGGGTGATCCGCTCCTCGGTCGTGCGCTCGGCCACCGCCGCGGCCGCGGGCCGCCACCGGAACAGGCTGCGCCCGTCCAGGGTGCGCCACGCCCCGTCGGGGCCCTCGACGCGGTTGAGGATCGTGTTGTGGATGTGCAGCTGCGGGTCCCGATCCCGGGAGTCGTGCTGGAAGAACGACGCCACGACGAAGGCGTGCGAGTCCACCCACCGCCCGGCCGCGCCGCCATGGTGCCCGATCCTCGAGTAGCCCGCCTTGTCCTGCAGGTAGGCCAGGGCAGCGTTGTTACCGGCCCAGATCGCGTCCTCGACCGCCTGACGGAACTCACCCCACGCCGCCGCCGTCTGTTCGTCGCCGGCGTTGCGGGCGGCGACCTCGCGGGCCTCGAACGCGGTGTGCAGCAGCGTCACCGACTTCTGCACGGAGAACGTCGCGTCCAGGAACGCCACGTTGTGCCGGGCCGCCCTCCCCGCCTCGGTCCACAGTTCCGCGCGGCGTTCCGCCGCCGCGTCCGGTTCGCGTTCCAACGCCGCGGTGTAAAGGTCGTCCTCGGACAGGTACTTGCGTCCCGCGTGTCCCAGTGTCCCGACCTCGTCCCACCGGGACCGGTCACCGAACCCCTCGTCCCGCGGGTCGAGGAACCGCTCGTAGACCGCGCGCATGTCCTGGGCATCGACCAGTCCGGTGAGCCCCAGCTTGTTCGCGCCGGCGCCCCACCAGCGGCCCGGCGGCTCGCCCTCGGCGACCGCGCCGGTGTAGTAGTTCTCCCGCCCGGCCGCGACCTCCTTCAACAAGTACTCAGGGCTGTAGCCCGAAGCGACGCTCAGCACCCCGACCACCCCGAAACGATCTTGAAACGGGCCCGGTCACGATCGACAGCGCGTGGGGTGCCGCGTGGCCGGCCGGAGGCCGGCCCGCCCCTTCGGATCGTGATGCATCGGTGTGCTCGCTTTGATCTTGATCTGCTCTTGGTCTGTTCGGTGTAGTCGCGCTCGGTTCCGGTGCTGTGCTTGGTCGCGTCGGGTGCGCGCGTGCTCGGGTGGCTCTGTCGGGTGGAAGTGGTCATGGCTGGGTCCTGTCGTGGGGCTCGTCGGGGACCAGGTGCAGGCCGCCGGCGGTCTGCGGTGGGTGGTCGCGGAGCTGTTGGAGGGCTCGGGCGGCGGTGCCCCGGCCGACCTCAGCGAGGTCCTGGAGCTCGCGCACCGTGGGCAGAGCTCCATGGGTGTCGCAATGGCGCTGGGCGGTGCTGCGGGCGCGCTCCCGCGCGCCCGCACCCGCCCCGTCCCCGGGACGGGACGCCGGGCGCTGCGCGGGCTGGGACACCGGCCGCGGCGGCGCCGGGATCACCGGCCCGTCCAGCGCGGGCGGGACGCCCGACGCGGGTTCGACAGGGTCCGGGTGGGACGGGGGTGTCCCGTTGTCCCGTGGGACGGTGATGGTCGCCGGCACACGTGGCCGGGAGGATTTGTTCTCCTCGTTGCGCTCCGCGGCTGGCCGTTCGTCGGTGTCGGCGGGGTGGTCGGCGGCGAGGAGGTAGAGCAGGTGCGCCACGACGGCGGCGGCGATCGCGGGCCAGGCCCCGACCCCGAACCGCAGGGCGGGGCTCACTTCCAGCGCTCCGCCGGTGGTGACGGTGTCGGAGGCGAGATAGACCGCCTGGGCGAGCCCGGACAGCCCGGCGGAGACGATCACGACCGCCCAGGCGTAGCGGGCACCCGAGCCGCGCAGGCGCGCGGTGGCGCCGTAGGCGACCAGGGCCAGGCCGTCGGTGATCAGCGGGTAGATCCACGCGACCCCGACCGGGACCCGGGCGGCGACGGCGACCTCGAACAGGCCGTGCGCGGTCGCCACCGCCGCACCGATCGCCACCGCCAGGCCGGGCAGCCACAGCGCCACCCGCGACCGCGCCCCGCGCGTGGAGGCCGCTGTGGGGTGGGCGCTCACCGCTGATCGTCCTGTCCGTCGTCGGTCCCCGTGCCTCGCCACGTGTCCTCGCACGAGCCACGGGCGGTCTCGTCAGCGTCGTCGAGCAGGTCCAGCCGGACTGCGGCCAGCGCCTGGCGCGCTTGCTCGAGGGGATCCGGCACCAGACCACCGGCCCCGCCCTCGTCACCGCCGTCGCCGGCGGCGTCTGGCCGGGATGGATCGGCCTCGTCGCTCGGGCGCAGGTCGGGAGGGTCGTCGTCAATGGGTGAGTCGTCGAGTTCATCGGGCTGGCCGTCAGTCTCGGTCTGCCACTGCTGGCGGTCCCGCTCGTCATCGACGCCGGCGACGATCCAGTCCAGTTCATCGGCCTCGTCGAACGCGGCCTCCCACCGCTCCCGTTCAGCAGCGGTGATCTCCTTCAGCACCTCGGCAAGTCCGTCGAGGTCCGGGTCACGTAGTCGCTGGGCGTCCTGCCACGGCGGCCAGCTCGCGACCACCGGCCCCGCTTCGCCCGCAGCCTCGGTGGCTCGGGCGTCGACCACACCAGCGGTGTCCGCATCGTCGGTGCGCTCGATGAGGGGCTCCTCGGCGGCGGCCTCCGCGGCACTGTCCTCGGGGAACTCCCGGGTCTGTTCGGGCACCGGGCAAGTGCGGTCGTCGACCTTGTCGCTGTCCGGGTAGAGGCTGTAGGCCGTGGTGGCGGTCTCGGCCACCTCGCGGGCCTGCTCGATCAGCCAGGCGCTGTCCACCGGTCGGCCCCGGAGCGCATCGAGCAGGTCGGCCCTGGCCTGGTCGACCAGCGCGAACGACCGGTCTGCGCGCTCGTCTGCGACGTCGGTATCTCCTCGCCGCTGATCGACCAGCTCCCGGTACTCTTCATCGCCGTCCAGGTACGCCTCGGCCCGAGCCCGCATCTGCTGGGTGTCGATGTCGTAGGCGCGCTTGACCTCCCGTATCGCGGCCGCCGCTGCCCGCGACCGGGTCCAGTAGCCCTGCCTGGTCATGACCGATCACCCCCGACCGGCCCGGCGGGTGTGGTGGGCTCGGGTGGGGCGCTGTCGCGGGATTCGGCCCACCAGCGGGTGATCAGCTCGGTGTGTTCGACGCCGGGGGCCGTGACCGGGGTGCCGGGTGGGGTGTTCCAACCTGGGCGGGTCTGGTGGGTCTCGATCGAGCAGGACCCGACCGACTTGCGTAGCCGGGCCACGACACCGGGGCGCTGGCGGTCGTGCCAGTCCCCCGCCGCCCCGACCGAGGCGGCCGGACCCTGGTAGGCAGCGCACCAGGCATACATCAGCCAGAGCAGTTCCTCGACGACGTCGGGATGCCACAGCCAGCACTCGGCCAGCACCTTCGCCCCGTCCGGGTAGCGCAGGAACACCGACTCCACCCACACGCACAGCTCCTCGAGCAGCGCGGCGATCTCACCGGTATCTGTCGGGGCCATCAGCCACGACGGCGCCGCCGGGACCCGGCGCCGCGCGGTCACCGCGGCCAGGGCCTCAGACAGCTGCCCGACCAGCCGGCCCAGCTCCCCCACCTGCCCCGGAAGCGGCTCCAGCTCGGCGACCTGCCGGCGCAGCACCTCGACCTCCCGCGCCAACCCGGCCAGGGCCCCGCCGGCCTCGGCCGGGCCCGGGTCGGGGTGGGCCGGGTGGGAGGGCCCGCTCACTGCTCCCACCTCGCCGCGTCGGCTCCGGCATCAGCGTCAGTGGTTCCGGCTGGCGGTCGCCCACAGGTCGGTTCCTGGTCGAGCTCTCCTGCGACGGCGTCGGCCTGGGACTGCTGGACCAGGTGGGAGAAGTGGCGTATCTCGGCCTCGGTCAACGGCCGCACCTCGCCCTCGGCGTGCTCGTCCCGGGTGAACCACAGCCCGCCCGCGAACGCGCCCGGGCCCTCGTCGAGGACCCGCTCGCGATCTCCGCGCTCGTCGGTCTCGACCTCGGCCGTCGCGTCGTCGCGGTCATGGTCCGGGGCGCTCACTCGGTCCTCCTCGTCATCGCGATCGGATTGGTCGGTGTCGTCGGCGTGGTCGTCCTGGCTGTGCTCCTGGTGTTGGCTCAGCGCGGCGGCTTCTGCGGCGCGGACGCGGGCGTCGTGGGCGGCGGTGGCTTCGCGGTGCGAGCGTTCCCGCCCGTCCCGGGCGACGATCACCAAGCGCGGCTGCGGCTCGCATCCGGCGGTGGCGGTGAGCTCGTCGCCTGCCACCGGGTGGGCGCGGTAGCCCCACATCTCCGCATCCGAATGCAGCCCCTCCAGGCGCTCGCGGTCGGTGATCGCCGAGGTTCCGGCGGCCTCCCGCACCGCGGCCACCGCCACCCCCTCGGCGCGAGCCCGCGCTCGGGCGACGGTCTCCCCGCCGGCGAAGTCGACCCACCCGAACCGGGTTTGGGCGTCGTCGAGGTCGAACTCATCCAGTCGCCAGCCTTCGGATGGTCGGCCGTAGTTGCCGGTGGCGTCCTGCAGGTAGGAGGCGATGACCTGCTCGGCGTCCGCCCGGCCGCCGGGCAGGTCGGTCGCGAGCCGGTCCACGGCCTCGCCGGGGGTCAGAAGCTCGTAGTCCGCGGTGCTCATCGCTGCGGCTCCTGTTCGTCACCCTCGTGCGGAGCGTCGACGGGCTCGATCAGCGCGGGCCGGTCCTCGGGGTGGTCGGTGCTGCGGATGGCGCGCAGCTCGGCGAACATCGCGTTCGACGACCGCACCCGCGCCGCGGCCTCCCCGAACCGGCAAGGCCACCGCCCCGCCAGCACCGCCAGGACCCGCTCCCACCGCAGATCGCCCCAGGTCCGGACCGCCTCCCGGCGGTGATGCCGGCGGGACTCGGCCTCGACCCGCGCCAGCAGGCGGGCGCGGCGGCGGACATCGCGACGGCGCCACGCCATCCGGGCCCGGCCGATCACCGGCGAGATCCCGCGCCGGATCACCACGACCCGCCCGGCGGGCAGGTTCGCGATCTGCGCCGGCGCCAGCACCGGCACCTTTCGCACCGACCGCGAGGCGACCCGGCCGTGCTCGTCGGTGGTGGCGACCTTCTCGTCGCGTTCACCGGCCAGGGTGGACCAGAACTCCAGATCGGATTTGTCCCGCGTCCCACCGAAGATCATCACCGCGGCGGTGTTGTTCAGGATCGTCGCCGCCTTGTGCTCACCCCACCGCGCCAACAACTGCGCACGGGACTGGAACGCACACACGATCGTCACCCCGCGACCACCCATATCCGCCGTCCACGACTCCAACGGCACCGGCGAGATCAACGCGGCCTCGTCGAGAAACAACCCGAGCGGCGGATCCAGCCGCCCCTTCGGCTGGCCGGCCGCGAGACGGCGGGCCTCGCGGGCGATGTGCCCGGTCAGCGCACACACCAACGGCGCGGTCTGGGCCTCCTCCGCGCCCAGCAGGAACACCGTGGCCCGCTCGGTCAGCAGACGGGCGACGTCGAAGCCCTCCCCCGCCTCAGCCGCCGCAGCAGCGGCGGGGTGGGTGAGCCAGCCGAGGGCGGGCATCACGCTCGAGGTGATCGACGATCGGGTGCGCTCGTTGGTGGTCAGGAATTGCATCGCGTCCTGCTCGAACGCCGTCACCCCCGACCGCCGCAACAACGCCGGCACCTCACGCCCCGCCGTATCCGGATCCGCGACCCACCCCAGAACATCGGTCATACGCTTGCCGCCCAACGCCGCCGCGTGCAGCAACGCGGCCAGGACGCGGCGGGCTTGGCCGTCCCAGAACTCCCGATCCCCACCCGCACCAGACGCGACCGCGGCGAGCATGTCCGTGGCCCGCTCGGTCGCAGTCACCGGATCGGCACAGCCGGTCAGCGGGTCGAACCTGATCGTCGAGGACCGATCGCCGAGCCCGGCGGGGTTGAACACCGCCACCGGCCCCCGAGCCGCACGCAACGGCCCACACAGGTCCAGCAGGTCCATCCGGGTCGAGGTCACCAGGGCAGCACCCGGGGCGTCGAGGACCCGCCCGGCCAGCCATCCGGTCTTCCCGGTGCGGGGTCCGCCGACGACGATCACCACGTCCTCGACCAGCGCCCACACCCGCAGCGCCCCGGTGCGGCACAGCTCGACTGCCGCCTCGGTCGTGACAAGCCGCCACCGCTGGATCCGGGGCAGCTCGGCCAGAGACGGGCGCACGGTTCCGGTCCGGCGCCGGACCGCGAGCGTTCCGGCGTGGCACACGATGTCCAAGCTGGACGCGACGCCCACCTTGCGCCGTGAGCGAGACGCCCAGCGCGACACCGTCGCCGAGGAACGGCTCCTCCGATGCCAGACGAGGACGACGGCCAGCCCGAACATCGCGACCAGAGCGGGCCAGGACAGGGCGGTCACGATCGTCCCCGCCGGGAGCAGCGCGACCGCGGCGAGCACGACAGCAGGACCGCGGGCCCCGCGCGAGAACGCCAGCAGCGCAGCACCGACGAAGACGGCCAGCACGATGCTGGTGGAGCTGAACAGGATGCCCATCACTGGCCCCAACCCGTCCGCTCGACCCACGCCGCGATCTCGGCCCGGTGACGGGCACACGCCTCGGCGTGACCGGACTCGACGTCGGTCGGGTGCGAGCCGAAGGGGCCGGTGTCGGTGACCCGCTGCTCGCAGCTGGTGCACCGCCACGACACTGACTCCCGCCGCACACCGGGCCGGCCGCCGCGCTCGGCGACGTGCTCGAACGCCAGTACCTCCGGCTCGTCCCACTCGGCGAACCCGAGCACGCCCGCGACCTCGGCCCACGACCAACCCGCGCCGCGCGCGTCGCAGGCGTAGGCACGCTCCTGTGCGGATGCGACCCGCCGGACCAGCACCGTCGCCCGCAGCATGTCGAGCGGATCCGACAGGACCAGTCCGGTCCGCATTGTTGTCACGGTGAACCGATGGGACTCCCCCTGCCCGAACCACTGCATCGCCAACGCCCGGATCATGTCCCGGGCCTGCCACACCCGACGCTCGGCATCGGTCGGCTCCCCGATCACACCCATCACGCACCCCCACCCGGCGCGATGGTCGGGCTGGTGGTGGTCAGGTCGACGGCCCAGCGGTCCACCGTCCGGCGTGACACCCCGCACTCGACTGCGATTCGTCCGCGGTCACGACCGGCGGCCAGGGCGGACCGGCCGTCGGCGCGCTGCCACGACCCCCGCACTGCTCCCTTCGTCACCGGTCGGCGGACCGGTAGCGCCGAACGTCGCAGCTCGATCCGCTCGGACTCGGTAAGCCCAGCCGCGACACCGTGCGCCTGGCCGGCGATCGCCCACTCCCGGCACTGCGCCAGCACCGGGCACCTCGCGCACACGCCAAGCGCAACCTGCTCTTCCCGCTCCAGCGCGGGCCCGTCGACCGCTGTCGGAAAGAAGAGCTCTGGATCGGTGCCCCGGCACGCCGCACCGGCTCGCCAGTCCACCCCCTCGCCCGCAACAGGCACCCGGACTACGGTGAACATCTCTCCTACCTCCTGAAGGTCGGTGAGAACGGCCCGGCGGTGTGCTTCCGCCAAGAACCCGTCGCCGGGCCGCCCCATCTCTTGCCTGCTCGTCTCACCTGCTGCGTCGTTCACTGCGCTCCGCCTCCTCGTTCCGGGGACCGCGCCGGGGCTTCGAACAGCCCAGGCAGGGCATCCAGCTCCGCCCGCTCCGTGTCCCGTTCAGCCGCGGCCTCGCGAGCCCTGCGCGCTCCGGGGACGGCGTCGACCAGATGTGCCAGCCGCACCGGGAGTGGCTTGTTCTCCAGGAGGCACAGAGCAATCAGTCGCGACGGGCAGTCGCGCCGCCGCACCACCACCGGCCAGTCGCACCCTGGGCACCGGCCACTCGTCGGGGCGTCGTGATCAACCACCACCTGCAACAGGTCCGTCCGCCCAGCCAGGCGCAGCAGCCGTGCGTCCAGGTCGTCGGGCTGTGCGACCCGTTCGGGCACCGCCCACTCCGCCGCGGGCCTGGCGCTCACGACGTCCTCCCACGAACCTCGACCGGCCCCGGCATCCGTCCGTACTCGTCCGGGCACAGCACCGAGCCGTCCGGGTGCGAGAACTCGGGGGACCTCCCCGCCCGCGCCGGCCACCCCGACGGCGGCGCATCCACCACCGGCCCTGCACACCCCGGGCACATCAGGTCGGTCACGTCCACTACGGCGTCGCCCAGCTCCATCACGGGCGACTCGGGTACGGCGAATGCAGTCACGCTGAACTCCACGGTCGGAGAAGAGGAGGGGCGGCCGGGTCCGGCCCACCGGTGGCGGGCGCTCGCCCCGCCGCCTTGCGCGCAGCGCGCACGGCCTCCGAGGCTCGCCGTCAAGGGCCGGCCGCAGGCCGGTCGCGCAGCGACGCGAAGCGCCAGCGGAGCGCCCTTGATGGGGAGTGAGGCCGGGCCAAACTCGGGCCGGACGGCCCTCCACCCGCCGCAGGCGGGACCACCCGAGCTCACGGCCCGCCCGGCCCTGAGGGCAACGGTTCCCCTGTAGTCACGGTCGGCGGCGGTCACGACCCGGTCCCCGCGGACTCCGCCCGGCCGGTCCCGTTCAACGCGGGCGTAGCCGCTCGATCGAACGCCGCCACGAACGTCCCGATCGCGGCCGGCAGACCCGAACCGACCGGTGTGCTGACGAACAACACCAACGCGATCAGTGAGAACGCCACCGCGCCCATCGCCACGCGTGCCTTCGCACAGATGAACGCGCCGAGCAGCATGAAGAGGATCAGCACCCCGACACTGCTCATCGGCCCGCGCTCCCACGTGCTGCCGGGACCCACGTCGCTACATCGACGACTGTCTGTTGAGCGACGGCAGCGCTGACCATCTCCTCGAGAACCCGAGCCGGAACGATGAGCCGGCCCCGGACCCGCAAAGCAGGAAATTCACCATCGCGAATTGCGCGGTACAGCGTGACCGATGAAGTGCCGATCAACTTCGCAGCGTCCGGGACGCTGTAGAAGGTCGGGCCAGCTGCCGATGCGGCACCGGACCCTTCCCTGGCAGACGGACTGTTCACGAGCTTCTCCTCTCGAACTACTGACCACTGTCGGTCGGTGGAGATAGCCTGAGTCCGGTTCTGACGAAGGACCCGGAAGGAAATTCCGGGGTACATCTGGGACGGTCAGCGAGGCTGGTGCCATGCGAGGAATGACGACGGCGATGACCATCGGCGAGCGGATCGGCTTCTACCGTCGTCGCCGTGGGCTGTCGCAGCTCGTGCTCGCCGGCCTCATCGGCCGGACCGAGGACTGGCTCAGCAAGGTCGAGAACGGCCGGATCGACCTTGACCGACTCTCGGTGATCCGCCGGCTCGCAGAGGCTCTCGATGTCGCGATCGGCGACCTGGTCGGCGAACCGACCCTGCTGGAGTGGACAGAGGACAGCGGGGTCCAGACGGTCCCGGCACTCCGTGCAGCCCTCATGGACTACCGGCAGATCACGCCGCTACTCGCCACTCCCGCCGTCGCCGGCGAGGCGGTCGACCTGGGTTCACTGGAGTCGGACGTCTCAGCGATCTTCGACGCCTACCAGGCAAGCCGCTACGGCTACGTCACTGGTCGTACCCCGCTCGTGCTCACAGACGCCCTCAGCGCCGTGAGGAACGCCGAGCCGGTGGACCGCAGCCGGGCCCTGGCACTGTTGGCGCTCACCTATCAGGTGGCGGTCTCCGTCCTCACGAAGCTCGGAGAGACGGACCTCGCGTGGATCGCGTCCGAGCGCGGCCTCGCCGCGGCGCAGGAGTCCGGGAGCCCCGTCGTTCTGGGTTCGTTGTTCCGGTCCGTGGCCTACGCGCTGCACTCGACCGGACGGTTCGCCGCAGGAGTCGACCTCGTCCGCACCGCTGCCGGGGTGCTCGAAACGCACCTGAGCAGTCGAACCGACGAGTCCTTCCTCTCCGTCTACGGCACGTTGTTCCTGACCGGAGCGGTCGCTGCAGCGCGCGCCGACGACCGAGCCTCGGTGACCGCGTTCCTCCGCGAAGCGGAAGACAGCGCTCACCGGGTCGGCCACGACACCAACGCGATGTGGACAGCGTTCGGTCCGACCAACGTGTCGCTCCACCGCATGACGACCGCGCTGGAGCTCGGCGACGTTCAGGTGGCCGTCGACCTCGCTCCGTCGATCGACGTCTCGGGCCTTCCGGCCGAGCGACAGGTCCGCCATGCCATCGAGACGGCCCGGGCCTACGCAGCCCGGAACCGCCGGGACGAGGCACTGGCGGTTCTGCTGCAAGCGGAGCGGATCGCACCCGAGCAGATCCGGCACCACGCCCTGAGCCGTCAGCTCGTCCTCAGCTGGGTGAAGAGCAACCGCGCGCACCGTGACCCCGCGCTCGACGACCTCGCCGGGCGACTCCGACTCGTCTGATCGGCCCGACGTCTGCGCCGCAGGCTCCTGCAGCCCCCGGCCGGCAGCATCCTCGTTGCCCCGGCCGTACGCTCGCGGCGTGTCCGACCCGAGCGAAACGTTCGCCACCCCCCGCGTCGCCGCAGGTGCGCTCTTCTTCGACGAGACCGGCCGGATCCTGCTCGTCCACCCCACGTACAAGGACACCTGGGACATCCCCGGTGGCTACGTAGAGCGCGGCGAGTCACCCGCCGCTGCATGTCGACGCGAGATCGCCGAGGAGCTGAACCTCGACCGGGAGCCGCGTGCACTGCTCTCCGTCGACTGGGCGCCGAGCGACAAGGAGGGCGACAAGCTCCTGTTCATCTTCGACTGCGGCCAGCTCGGTGACGATGCCGAGCGCATCCGGCTGGCCGACGACGAGCTTGATCGCTGGCAGTGGGTCGCTCTCGACGGCCTGGAGTCCTTCGTCATCCCCCGGCTCGTCCGCCGGCTGCGCTCCACCGCGCAGAACGGGGGGCCGCGATATCTGGAGCACGGCGAGACCGTGGCGCACGTCGGGCGATAGCCGGCACGTGGAGCCATTCGTGGCGCGAACCGGGGAAACTCAAGCACCGTGGAGCTATCTCTGGAATCACAGGTGACAGCAGAGTCCCTGGTAGGACATGGCAGATCGGCCCTCCACCAGGACTCCTAAAGCGGGTGCCGCAGGTTCGAATCCTGCCGGGGGCACGCAGGTCAGAGGCACAACGACGATCCTCCGACCGATGCCGACAGGTCTTCACGACGACCGACCAGCGGTCGAGCAGCCGGCATCGACCGACCACTGCACAGCGGACGTCCCTCCTCGACCACGAGGTCGGCTTCTGCCACGCCCCATGCCGCAGGCGGGCATGCCTGGTCGCGGGACCGCCGCGAAAGACTCAGGCTTGGCCAGGGCCTGACATCGAGGCGGGGTCGCCCTCCGGGATTGGGCGAGCAGTCTCCGAGTGCGCAGCGAGAACCGGACCAGCGTGAGCTTTCGAACACTGTCCGATGGACAACTCAGCAGACGTCGGAGCCGCCGTACTCAGGCTTGTCGCGATGAACGACGCCGATCCCGGTCCTGTTCTCACCGACCTCGTGGAGTCCGTCCATCGCATCTCCGGGCTGCCGGCGGGAGCAGCACTGCTGTCGGACGGGGCCGTGCGTGGCGTCGTGCGGTCCGGCCCCGCCCAGCCCCTCGAAGCCTTGTCCGCAGGCTTCGGCCAGGGACCTGGCGGCGAGTGCGCCCGTACAGGTCGCCCCGTCCTCTGTCCGGACCTGAGGCGCGAGCGGCCCCGGTGGCTCGTGTTCGCCACGAAGGCGATCGCCGCCGGGGTCGGCGCTGCCTGGGCCCTGCCCATCCGCCACGGGGACGACACCCTCGGTGCACTGCTGATCCTCGGGTCCGGGACGGGAGACGCGGACCTGCGTGTGGCCGAGGTGCTGGTCGAGGCGGCGGCCGTCTCGCTGCTTCGAGCCGCGGCGGCCGAACGGATCGCGCTGGAGTCGAGCCAGCTCCGGGCCGCCCTGGCGAGCCGGGTCGTCGTCGAGCAGGCGAAGGGGATGCTCGCCGCCCACGGCACCGTCGATGTCGGCACCGCGTTCGCCTGCATGCGCAGCCATGCGCGTCGCAGCGGGAAGCCACTTCGCGACCTGGCAGCGGCCATCGTCCGCGGGGACGTCAATCCCGCGATCATTCTGCACGTCGACAGATGACGATCATCAAGCAGCGTCGGCACACTATTCGCAACGGGACACATGGCAGTTTTCACTCCATTGAGTGACATCAGATCTGTGCGAACCGCAACGTATAGCAGGATCCACATAGAGTCGGCCTGTCTTGCATATTCGCAGTTCACAGCCCCGCGCAGGTCGACGCTTCGCAGACCGAGACCACTTCGTTCATCTCATTACGGCGATTTTCACCACCCACCCCCGGCGCTCCGAACAGCGACTGCCCTATAGCGTCGTAATCAGCACTTCGGTCTACCCCGTTTGTGCATCACATTCAGAGGAGAGCATTCATGCGTAAGTCCGTGCGTACCCTCGTCGCCTCCGCGATGGCCGTTCCGATGACCGTCGGGGTGGCCGGCATGGCGTTCGCCGACGAGGGCGACTCCACCCGCGAGCAGTCCCAGACCACCGAGGGCACCGTGGCGGGCGAGCAGGGGTCCACCACCGAGCAGAGCAGCTCCAGCTTCGCCCCGGTGACCCAGCTCAACCCCGCCTTCAACGTCTCCGACGTGCTGGGCTTGAGCGACTTCGCCAACGAGGACTCCGAGGGCGGCAGCAGCCAGTCCGTCGTCCAGGACAACTCGATCGACTCGACCAACGAGCAGGGCAACAGCGCCTCGACCGAGCAGGCCCAGAAGAGCGTCCTCGACCAGGTCACCGGTCTCGGGGGCTGAGAACGGCCACCCACAGAGAGAAGGGCCGGTTCACCACGGTGTGGTGAACCGGCCCTTTTCCGTGTCAGGGCGACCTGGTCTCGCGGGGTCAGCCGTTCGCGTCGCTGGTGTCCACCGTCCCGTTGACGCCCTCCGGGAAGAACCCTCCCGACGTGACGGCCTCGGGGTTCAGGTAGACGATGTTGAGAACCTGACCCGGGGTCCGGGAGAACGCGATCGAGTTCTCGTCGGCCGGGACGATGTTGGCGTTGCCGTTGCCGTCGACGATTCCCTGGTCCAGATCGGACGGCCCGTCCAGCGAGTCCCGGGCGTCGGAGATCTTCCCGACCACGTCGGCCGCACCGCCCTGGAGCAGCAGGGTCCGCACCAGACCTGCGTGGTAGGCCTCGACGGCGAGGATGCCGGCGGCCGCCTCCAGGAAGGTCTTGTTCGACACCAACGGCGCCGCGCCCTTGTAAGCGGTGACGCCGACGTCCTCGAAGATGAAGGCGCCGAGCAGGAAGCTCGTCTCGTCCTTGAACGGGTCGAACGTCTCGTTCTTGCCGATCACCCCGGCAGCCTGCGCGGCTGCGGTGAAGGCCTCCTGCAGGTTGATCTCCGGACGCGCCACGCGGGCCTCGCCCAGGGCGGAGCGCAGGAAGTCGACGTGCGCCCGCTCGTCCTGCGCGATCTCCTCGGCGTACTGGCGGCCGATCTTCGTCTCGAATCGGACCTTGTAGCCGCCGGTGACGCCGCCCAGGTCTCCCTTGCCGTCGATCTGGGAGTCCTTCAGACCTTCGCCGGTGACCGCGCGCAAGTAGAACTCGGCCTCCAGGTACTCGAGGTTGAGCGCGAAGTTCAGGACGGCGGCGTCGGAGACTCCGCCGTCCTCGCTGCCGCCGCCGCTGTCACCGAGACCGAGCCCGCCCAGCAGGCCGCCCTCGCTTGCGGACGCGATGCCGCTGCCGAGAACACCGAGACCGGCAACCCCCGCACCGGTGAGCCCGGCCGCGCGCAGGAAGCGACGACGGTCCATCGCGTTGTCGGTGCTGCGCTCGATCGAGTCGTTCAGGAACTTCTTCGTGAAACCGTGAAACACGAGGTCTCCTCGTGTCGGCCCGACGGGGCGACCGGGTCCGGGGCCGCATCTCCGAGGTCGGGATTCGTGGGGCGCCACTCCGGAGCCCCTGCCCTGAACAACGACACGCCCGCCATGGCAGTAATCCCCCAAATGGGGGATGCAGACGGTGGGACCTCAGAGCCTGGCTCGGGCAGCGCTCTCGATCGCCACCCTCGCCTGCAGCAACAGCCTGGCCCGTGACACGACGTCCTGCGCCTCCGACGAGGTCAGAACTCCCGCGGCGACCACGGTCGCGATGCGGTGAGGAAGCTCCTCGACCAGGGCGATGTGGGCTTCCAGCGAGATCTCGTCTTCCGCCAAGGACACACTCTCTGCCGATAGCGCACCACCAGCGCGCTCGACGTCCGCGGGCACAGGGTCCGGGCGACCACGGCAGTCGGATGAGCCCCCGAAGCTACGTCATAGCGCGCAACCGAGCCCCAAGCCACCGGGCGTGGAGCCATTCGTGGCGCGAACTCGCGCCCACTCACCCCCGTGGAGCCATTGACGCCCGGCCCTCTGCCACTGAAATCCCTGTTCACCGGCTATCGAAACAGATAGGTGAAAGCTCCTAAAGCGGGTTCCGCAGGTTCGAATCCTGCCGGGGGCACTACACCGTGACTAGCGGAAACGCTGGTCACGATCGCAAACGACTTCGTGCCGTGGAACGAAACCCGCTGCGGCCGGGCCACGCTCGGGGTCCCGCACGAGTTCGCCGAGGGCACACCTCACGGCAAGCACGGGTAAGCATGCGTCACCTGCCTGCCGCCCGGGGCCTGCGACACCGGCGGCCGGTCCCTCGGGAGCGGACCGGCATGGTCGCTCGCCGGCTACACCCCGTCCCCGATGGCGGACACCGGCGACGACATCTGCTCGGCGTGATCGAGGAGGTCAGTCCCTCTCGTGCGGTCGCGCGGCGTGGCCCGGGCGCCCGCGCGTGCGGCGCTGCTCCTTCATCTCAGCCTCCATCAGATGCCGCCGCCCACCGACCAACGCGTCGCGCACCGCTCGGTCCAGGTCCAGCGTGGTGCGGTAGTAGCCGTCGTCGTACTCCTCCACGACCTGGAAGCTCCACCGCCCCGCGACGACGTTGAGCCCGATCAGCTCGGTGGTGATCCGGTCCGCCAGATCGTCGCGACCCATCTCCCGCAGGCCGCCGACGACCTCGTCGAGCATCTCGTCGGCGTACCCGGTCATCTGGTGGAAGGCGTAGAGGTGCCCGCGGGCCCGTTCGATCGTCTCGACGGCCTCGGCCAACTTGCCCACCGTGGTCACCGCCTCGTCCGACACACCGTCCGGTCGGCGGTGCTCTGGGGCCGGTCGGTCGTCGTCGCGGCGGTCCTGCCGACAGCTCTCGGACATGCGGGGGTCTTCCCGGTTCCGGCGGCCAGGAACCGTCCTGCCGTACTCCCGCCCTCGGCGCCGTCCGCGACGGCACACCGAACGGAGCAGTGAGCGCAGCGCGCGACCGAAGCCCACCGTGGCCGACAATCGGTGCGCACCGTGTCCGGCGCCGTTCATCGACGCTGCCGCGGTGTTCGGTGATCGTCAGCGGAGCGCGACCGAGAAGTGAACTCGACGCAGTAGGCATCGGGATGGATGCCGGAGTCGAGCACACGACCCGGGGACGGGCCGACGCCGGTGCGGGGCCGTGGTCCGGCGTCCAGCCGACGTCAGAGCCAGCCGCGTTCGTGCGCGTGGCGCGCGGCGTCGTGGCGGGTGGCGGTGCCGGTCTTCTGCATCGCGCTGGACAGGTAGTTGCGGACCGTCCCGTGGGCGAGGTGCAGCCGGCGGGCGATGTGTGCCACGGAGTAGCCCTCGCGGGTCTCGGCGAGGGCGTCGATCTCGCGGTCGGTGAGCGGGCAGTCGTCGATCACGGATGCTCGAGGACCTCGTGGGCGATCCACCGACGCCCGGCCCGCAGCTCGTGGACGACCGCGACGATGTCCTCGGGGTCGGCGCTCTTGCTCATGAACCCCTGCACCCCGAGCTTGAGCGCCCGGCGCAGGACACCCGGGCGGGCGTGCCGGGTGAGCATGAGCACCGCCTGCTCGGGGTGGTGTTCCCGGATCCGCGCGACGGCGTCGAGGCCGTTGGCCCCGGGCATCTCCAGGTCGACGACGAGCACGTCGGGACGGTGCTCGAGGGTCTCCCGAACGGCCCCGTCGCCGTCCTCGGCCTGGGCGACGACGACGATCGTCCCGTCCTGGGGCAGCAGCGCCGCCATCGCGGTCCGCAGCAGCTTCTCGTCGTCGGCCAGCACGATGCGGACGGGCTCAGCGCCGGCCATGGCCCCCACCTCCCGTGGGTCGGGCCGTGCCGGTACCGCGCGTGCCCGCCCCGGGGCTCGCGAGCCGGGCCGCCACGGTGAACGTCGTCGGGGTGGTGGTCACGTCCAGGTCGCCGCCGGCCGCGGCCAGGCGGTCCCGCAGGCGGGCGAGGCCCCGCAGCTCCGGTCCGGCGTCCGCGGCGGGGGCGACCCCGTCGTTGGTGATCTCGACCCGGGTCGCCGACGTGGTGATGCGCACGGTGCTCGGGCGGGCGTGGCGGAGCAGGTTGGTCGTGGCCTCGCGCAGCACCTGGGCGAGCAGCGGGTGGGCGGGGGCGGCGCCGGGGTCGTGGTGGACCTCGACCGTGATCCCGGCGGCCTCGCCCAGCCGACGGGTGTTCTCCAGCTCGGCGGTCAGGTTGAGCTGGTGGCGCGCGTGGGCGAGCTCGCGGGTCCGGGTGAGGGCGTCGTCGACGAGTCCCCGGATCTCACCGAGCTCGGCGACGGCCGTCGCGGTGGCGTCCTCGCCGCCGCCGCGGACGAGGCCCTGGGCGTAGGCGGCCTTGAGCTTGATGACGTGCAGCGAGTGCCCGTGGATGTCGTGCAGGTCGCCCGCGAACCGCATCCGCTCGTGGGCGACCGCCAGCTCGCGCTCGGCCTCGCGGGCCCGTTCCAGACGACGCACGACGACCCACGCGTACTCGGAGACGACGATGACGCCGGCGACGAACAGGGTGCCGAGCAGAGGCAGGAGCACGTACTGGCCGGCGAGGGTCACGGTGGGCGGCCGGGGCAGGAGCGCCGCGGCACCGGACGCCGCGACGACCACGGCGAGCGCACCGACCCACACCCGCCGGTGACGCGGGCGGGCGGACACCAGCAGCGACCCGATGAGCGCGAAGGGCACGAAGGTGATCGGGCTCGCGGCGCTCAGGGCCGCGACGAGCCAGTTCACCCCGGTGAAGGCCAGGGTGAACACGGCGCCGCGCGAGTAGCCGTCCAGGCTCCACTGCCGCAGCACCCCGAGGGCCAGGACCAGACCCACGGCGACGATCAGGCCCTCCCACCAGCTGTGCGCCGTGAGCACGACACCGACCACGCACAGCGGGGCGATGGCGGCGAGGGCGGTGAGCATCGCGGCCCGGCGCGCCCGGGCGGCCGCGGTCCCCGCGGCCGCACCGGTGTCGGCGCCATCGCTCACGACGACATCGGTCACGGCGGCGGCATCGGAGTCGGTCACGGGGCTCCCGGTGGGGCGGTCGGTCACGACCGCGTCGGCTGCGGGCGGCGCTGCTTCAGCGTGCGCCCGACCAGAGTCTTGCCGATCAGCCCCACGACGAGCACGGCGAGCGCCACCCACTGCAGGGATCCGTTCCGCAGGAAGAACGCGGTGACCGGCTCGGGCAGGACGGTGAACAGCCCGGTGTCGTAGGCGAGTCCGACGTAGGCGATGACCACGGTCACGGAGAGGACGGTGACGGCGGTGAGGACCAGGTCCAGCAGCTTCATGGTCGTCAACGGTCCGGCACGCTCCTCGGCGACGGTAGTGACACGGCGTCATGTGCTGCGGTGACCTCACGCCACTGTGCCACCGGTGCGTGCGCGGGTGCGATGGGACACGACCCGATCGACCCGAGGAGACGACATGTTCCGCTCACACCTGCTCCGGCTCGCCGTGGGAGTGGTGTCGCTGACCGCCGTCGCCGCCTGCGGCGCCCCCGCCCCACCCGGAGCAGCCGCCGCGGCCGCGACCACACCGCCACCACAGCTCGCCGCCGTCCACGACCAGCAGATCACCTGGCAGCCCTGCGACGGGTTCGCCACCTCGGCGGCCGACCGGGCCCTCTACGCGAACGACCGCTTCGACTGCGCACGCGTCCAGGTCCCGCTGGACTACGCCGACCCCGACGGCCCCCGCGGGCAGGTCGCCCTGCTCCGGGCGAAGGCACGCGGCGAGAAGATCGGTTCGCTGCTGGTCGACCCCGGCGGTCCGGGTGGGTCCGGAGCGAGCTTCGTGGCCTCCCTGGGCCCGGTCTGGGACAACGTCCCGGTCGGGGAACGCTTCGACGTCATCGGGTTCGACCCGCGCGGAGTCGGCGCATCGACACCTCGGGTGGACTGCTTCACCGACGCCGAGACCGATCGCAACGCACTGCCCTCGACCTACCTGTTCGATGTCGCCGACACCGACCGGGCCCGCGACATCGCCCGCCGCTGCACCGACGCGACCGGCGGAGTCGAGGCGCTGACCAGCGTCGGGAGCGACAACGTCGTGCAGGACATGGACGTCCTGCGCGCCGCCCTGGGCGAGGAGAAGCTCACCTACCTCGGCTACAGCTACGGCAGCGAGCTCGGTGCGATGTACGCCCAGACGTTCCCGCAGAACCTGCGCGCCATGGTCGTCGACGGCGCCGTCGACCCCGACATCTCCGAGGCACAGCTCCGTCTGTCGCAGTTCGCGGCCTGGCAGAAGGCCTTCGACGGCCTCGCCGCCACCTGCGCCACCGAGCCGGACTGCCCGCTGGGCACCGACCCGGCCCGCGCGACCGAGGTCTTCCAGGACCTCACCCGCCCCCTGCTCGACCACCCCGCCCCCACCACCGACGGCCGCACACTCACCTACACCGACATGGTCCCGGCCGTCTACAGCTCGTTGTTCTCCCCCGCCCAGCGCCCCCAGCTCCTCCAGGGCCTCCGTGACCTGGCCGCAGGACGCGGCGACACGCTGCTCGCCCTGCGCGACGCGGCCCTCGGACGCGGCCCCGACGGCCACTACGGCGGCTCCACCCACATCGACGCCAACCTCGCCACCCGCTGCATGGACAACCCTCGCCGCACCCCCGCCGAACAGGCCGAACTGCGTGACCGGGCCCGGCGAGCCGCCCCGTTCCTCGACCCCGGCCGCCCCGGCGGACCCACCCACTACGAGTGCGAGGGGTGGCCCGAGCCCCCCAGCCGGACCCTCCCCTGGAGCACCGACACGGCCGGGCTGCCACCCACCCTGACCCTCTCGCTGACCGACGACCCGGGAACCCCCTACCAGGGCGGTGTCCACCTCGCCCGAGCTCTGGGCGGCAGCCTGCTGACCGTCGAGGCGGCCCAGCACGGCATCGCCCTCTACGGCGGCAACGCCTGCGTCGACCGGGCCGTCACCGACTACCTCGTCGACCTCGTGACGCCGCCGCCGGGCGCGCGGTGCGGCGGCTGACCGGCCTCGGGAGCCCGGCCCCACGCACGATCAGCGGTGCCGTGCTCCCGGTGGACCGGGACAGCGCCGTGCGGCGGTTCTCGCCGCCGGTCACCCGCCGTGCCCGACAGCCGTACCACCGGCTTCCCGGGAGGGACACCATGACCGCGCTCCGCCGGACGACCGGCATCCTGCGCTCGGACCCACGGGGGCTGACACACGTGGCGTCGCGCGCCTGGCGGGTCCTCGGCGGCGCGGGTGCGGCCCGGGAGCGCCCCCGTCCTCCGGGCGCGGTCCCGGGCCGCTGATCCACCGCACCCGTTCCCGCCCGGGAGTGCCCCGGTCAGGGCAGCTTCGACGCCACGACGTCGAGCCGCACGATGTCGGGCGCCGTCGCGAACAGCTCGTCGGCCCGCTCACCCAGCGCCTGGCCGACCCGGCCCTGCAGGTGGGCGGTGCGGCCGTCGTCGTCGGGGAAGAAGTCGACGATCGCGTACGTCGTCGGACCGAGCCTGACGGCGAACCAGGCCACGGTGGCCGGCTCCTCACCGACCAGTGAGCGCCCCGCCTGCAGGAACTCCTCGACGTCGCTCTCCTTGCCCGGCCGCGCCTCCAGTGTCACGAGCAGTCCCACTCCGACCGACATGTGTTCTCCCCTCGACGGTGGTCCGATCCGGCTGCCCGGGTCCGGCCGAGATCAGGATGGGAGGCGCGGAGGGCCGCGGCCTCGGCCCGCCGGGTCCGACCTCGGCGGTGTGGCTGGACGTGCCGGGCCGGGTCACGGCACCGAAGCGCGACCCCGCTCCCCCCGCTGCCGCCGGGTCGTACCGGGCGGTGACCACGCACCATGTCCGTTCGGTGTAGTGCAGGTCCAGATCCTGCCCGGCCTCGCCCGCCGGTGCGGTGACAGGGCCGCGCCGGTCACCCCCGACCGCGTCCTGAGCGTCGCCGAGCTCGAGGCCCGCAACCGGGCCCGGGTGATCTCCCGGGCACGGACACACGGCCTGCTCCGACCGCCGGTGCCGGCCTGCCCCGGCCGGGGCGGCCACGGCCCGCCGGGCCGGACCTCGACGGTGTCGCTGGCCATGTCGGGCCCGATCGCGGTGCCCCGGGGCTCTCTAGCGTCGTGACCGCGCCACAAGGACCCGCCGGGCCCGGCGCACCAGCTCACCGCAGCCACCGGAAGGGGAGCACACCCCTGATGTCGCCACAGCTCGCCACCGACCACCCGGGACGGGAACGGCCCCGCACGGCCACCGGACCCGACCAGGACCCGACCACCGTGCTCCAGCGGCGGGTGGACAACCTCGCCCGAGCCTTCCACACCCGGGACGCGATCGGTCAGGCCAAGGGCATCCTGGTCGCCCACTACGGCATCGAGGCCGACGAGGCGTTCGCCCTGCTGACCCGCATCTCCCAGCACACCAACACCAAGCTCGCCGACCTCGCCCTCACCCTGGTCACCCGGGTCCGCGAGCGCAGACCGGCACTCCCGCAGCACTGCCGCGTCGTCACCGAGGTCGTCCAGGGCCTGCTCGAGCGGCCCGGGCACCCCGGCGCCGGCCGGCCCGTCCGGGACGGGGTCGACCGGTGACGGCCGGGGACCTGCACGGCCGGACGGTCGCGATCCTCGCCGCCGACGGCGTGGAACGCGTCGAGCTCGACCTCCCCCGCGGCGCGCTCTACGGCGCCGGGGCCCGGGTCGAGGTGCTGTCCATCCACACCGGATCGCTGTGGACCCGGGAGTGGGACAAGGACCCCGCGGGCACCGTCACCGTCGACCGGGAGGTCGCCGAGGCCTCGGTCGACGACTACGACGCCCTGCTGCTGCCCGGGGGCACGGTCAACCCCGACCAGCTGCGCACCCACCCGGTCGCGGTCGAGTTCGTTCGGAACTTCGTGGCCACCGGCAGGCCGGTCGCGGCGGTGTGCCACGGCCCGTGGACCCTCGTCGAGGCCGACGTGGTCCGGGGGCGCCGGCTCACCTCGTGGGCGAGCATCCGCACCGACCTGCGCAACGCCGGCGCCGAGGTCGTCGACGAGGAGGTCTGCGTCGACGGCCAGTTCGTCACCAGCCGGTCCCCGTTCGACCTCCCCGCCTTCTGCGCCGCGATCGTCACCCGGTTCGCCGCCGTGCCCGCCCGGGCCTGACCGACGCACCGAGCACGGGGCGGACAGCACACGGACCCGTCTGCGGGAGGACCCGCCACCCGATGCCCTCCGCCATCGCCACCGCCCGCGTGGACGGCCGGACCGAGGTCGTCCGCACCCCCTCCGGAACCGGCTGCCCGAGCAGACCGGCCGGACCGCCGCACCCGGCGGCCGGCCCCGAAAGGACACGACGATGCGACAGATCGAGACAGTGACCCTCGAGGAGGCCCGCCGGGTGATCGCCGCGGGCGAGCGGAAAGCCCACGAGATCGGCTCTCCGAGCAACGTGGCGGTGGTCGACGCGGGCGGGAACCTGGTGGCCCACATCCGGATGGACGACGCCTGGATGGGCAGCATCGACATCTCGATCAACAAGGCCTTCACCGCACGGGCCTTCGACATCCCGACCGGCGACCTCGCGACGAGCTCCCAGCCCGGCGAGCAGTTCTTCGGCATCAACGGCTCCAACCACGGCCGAGTGATGATCTTCGCCGGTGGGGTGCCGCTGCACGGGAGCGACGGGAACGTCGTCGGCGCGGTCGGGGTCTCGGGAGGCAGCGGGGAGCAGGACCGGGTCGTCGCCGAGGCCGCCGAGGCCGCGTTCCGGCCCGTCCCGGCCCCGGCCTGACCACCGGCCCGAGTGACCGGAGCCCTCGTGGCGGCGCTCCTCGGGGCCCGCGCGTCCGTCCCGGCCCCGGCGGGTCCGATCAGCCCGCGGTGAGGAAGGGCTGCAGGAGGACGTCCGCGACCTCCGTCGCGATCTGATCCAGGGACAGCGGGCCGTCGGGGCGGTACCAGGAGTGCAGGTTGCCCAGGGCCCCCAGCGCCGGCAGCACGGCGATGCTCGCCCGTCGGGGCGGGACGCCGTGCTGCTCGGCGACCTCACGCGCGAGGGACCGGAAGACCTGTCCGTGCTCGCGGCGCAGCTCCGCGAGCCGGGAGGCGATCGCCGGGACCGGCACCGACATCAGGAAGAGCGAGGCGAACGCACGGAAGTCGCGGAACTCGATGATCGCCTGCTCCACGAACAGCAGCCGCAGCCGCTCCCCCGCGGGCAGGTCGCGCGCCGCGATCGCCCGGAGCCGGTCGAGCACCTCGGCGTGCCCGTTCTCCACGGTGCGGAGGAACAGCTCCTCCTGGGAGGAGTAGGAGTGGTGGAGGCTGGGGCCCCGCAGGTCCAGCCGGGCGCCGATCTCGTCGAATCCCGCACCCTCGTAGCCGCGCTCCGCGACGACGTCGGCGGCGGTGTGCTCGACGAGCGGCGACGGGCGGCCCGCTTGCGGGCCACCCGGTTCTCCCCGGCGTCGTGAACCCCTGATCGCGCCCCTGCAGTGTCTCCAGCAGGCGATCGAGGACAGCGCGGTCACGAGCTCGTGCAGGTCACCGGGGTCGAGGGGCGCGCACCCGGGGTCGACGTCACGACCGCTGCGGGACCGCCCGGCCAGGTCCACCGCGCGGTCGATGAGTCGTCGACGTGATCCCGAACGAACACGGGACGGCGCAGGGCGATGCACCGACCTCCCATCCTCGGAACTACCAGCGGCCCGGACGCATCCCGTCCAGGACGGGACGCCCCGCACTCAGCCCCGGTCGGCGGGCGGACGGCCTCCCAGCTCGTGGGTCGCGTCGCGGGCGGCCGTGACGACCGGGCCGACGAGCCGTTCGACGTCGGCCGGACCGATACGGGAGGTCGGGAACCCCACGCCGAGGACCACGGCGAGATCCCCGGTGTGGTCGCGGACCGGGGCGGCGACCGAGCCGACGTCGGGATGCCGCTCCCCGAACGCCACCGCGACACCGGCGGCGCGCACCTCGTCGAGCTGCCGGTCCAGCTCCACGGTCGAGGCCGGGGTGCGGTCGGTGAACCGTTCGAGCGTGGCCTCCCCCAGCTCGCTCCGGGCGCCCGGATCGAAGGCGAGGAACACCTTGCCGGGCGCGCCGGCGTGGATCGGCATGACCATGCCGACCCGGAACGGCCGCATCACGACGTGCCGGGTCTCGGCGGCGGCGACGATCGTCCGGAAGGTGCCGTCACGGACGTAGAGGCAGGCGCTCTCGCCGGTCTGGTCGCGCAGGTCCGCCAGGAGCGGCCGGAGCAGCCGGACCGCGTCGAGCCCGAGTGCCCCCGGCGCGGCCCAGCGCACCAACGCGATCCCGATCCGGTAGCGGTCGCCGTCCCGGTCGAGATAGCCCTCGGCCACCAGGTCCTGCACGAGGCGCTGACACGTGCTCGACGGCAGCCCGGTCGCTTTCGCCAGGTCCCGCAGCGTGGGCTCGGGGGACTCCAGGGTGAAGCTGTCGAGGATCGAGCTGATCTTGCGCAACACCAGCGTGCCACCGCGCCCGTCCCCCTTGCTCCCCGTCACGAGATCACCCTCCGGCCGTCGGTCGCCTGTTGACATCGCAGCCTACAGCCCGGATTCTGGGTTGGCCACCCACTATGTGGGTTCAGATCACGGCACAACGGAGTGAGGTCCCCGCACATGACCGGTTTCACGCAGTCCGGAGCCCCCGGAGCGTCGCCCCCTCGGCCGACCCGCGTCGGCCTGATCGTCCCGAGCTCGAACACGACGATGGAGACCGAGCTCCCCGAGCTGTTCGCCCGTCAGACCGCGGCCACCGGGCACCGGTACACGTTCCACTCCGCACGCGCGGCACTGAAGAACGTGACGCGCGAGGAGCTGCTCGCGATGGTCGGGAAGGCCGCCGAGTGCGCGGTGGCCGTGTCCGACGCCGACGTCGACGTCATCGCCTACGCCTGCCTCGTGGCCGTCATGGCCCAGGGCCCGGGCGCGCACGCGGAGTCCGAGCGGCTGATCGCCGAGGCGGCCGCCGGCAACGGCCACCCCGCCGAGGTCGTCAGCAGCGCCGGAGCCCTGGTCCGCACGCTGACCGGGATGGGCGTCGGCCGCGTCGCGATGATCACGCCCTACATGCGGCCGCTCACCCGGATGGTCTCCGACTACGTCGAGGGCTCGGGGATCGAAGTGCTGGACGCGACGAGCCTGGAGGTCGACGACAACCTCGCCGTCGGCTGCCTCGACCCCGGTGCGCTGCCCGGGATCGCCCGCAGGCTCCGGCTCGAGGGGGCAGAGGCCGTCGTCCTGTCCGCGTGCGTGCAGATGCCGTCGCTGCCCGCCGTCCAGGCCGTGGAGGACGAGCTCGGGCTGCCGGTGGTGACCGCGGCCACCGCGACCACCCACGAGGTGCTCCGGGCGCTCGGACACACCCCCGCGATCAGCGGCGCCGGCCGCCTGCTGGCGGGATGAGGGCGTCATGACACTCTCCGTCCTCGCCTTCCTCGTGCTCGTCGCCGCGTTCGTCATCGGTTCGCTGACCAGCATCAGCGCAGGCCTGCTCGCGCTCGTCGCGGCGTTCGGGGTCGGTTCACTGGCCGCCGGCCTGCCGCTTTCCGACGTCATCGGCGAGTTCCCCGCCGGGCTGTTCCTCATCCTGGTCGGGGCGACGCTGCTGTTCGGCATCGTCCGGGAGACCGGGACCATCGACCTGATGGCCTACTGGGCCGAGCGGCTCGCGGGCGGCCGCCGGCTGCTGGTCCCCGTCCTCATGTTCGCCCTGGCCGCGCTGCTGGCCGCCGCCGGCGCGTTCACCCCGGCGGCGATCGCCATCGTCGCGCCCGTCGCCCTGGCCCTGGGATCCCGGTTCGGGATCAGCTCGCTCGCGATGGGGCTGGTCGTCATCCAGGGCGCGAACGCGGGCGCGTTCTCCCCGGTCAACCCGTTCGGCGTCATCGCCAACGACATGCTCGACCAGGCCGGGGCCGGTGGCGACGCGACCCTGCGGCTGTTCCTGTCGGTGTTCGCGTTCAACGCGGTGCTGGCCGTCGTCGCCTACGCGGTCGTGCAGTCCGCCGTCGGATGGCTCGACCGGCGGTCGTCCGCCGCGAACCCGGCGGGCGACACCGACAGCCCGGCGGCCGGGCGGGAGCCCGGTCCGGGCGGCGGCGCGGCCACCGCGGTGGCCGAACGCACGGCCGTCTCCGGGATCACCCGGGTCCGGGCCACCCCGATGCGGATCCTGACCCTCATCGGGATGGGCTCGCTGCTCGTCCTCACCACCGTGCTCGGGATCGACGTCGGGGTGGCGACGCTGGTCATCGCCCTGGTCCTCATCATCGTGCGCCCCTCGGTGCAGAAGCCCGTCATCGACGCCATGCCCTGGTCGGCCATCCTGCTGGTGACCGGCATCGTCACCTACGTCGGCATGCTGGAGACCATCGGCGCCCTCGACGATCTCCAGGAGGGCATCGCCGGGCTCGGCAACGCGTCGCTCGCCGCGCTGGCGGTCAGCTACGTCGTGGGGCTGGTCTCGGCGTTCGCCTCGACGACCGGCACCCTGACGGTGATCGGCCCCGTCGTCGCCCCCATCGCGGCGGACCCGACCCTGTCGGTGGTCGGCGTCGTCACGGCGGTCGGCATCAGCTCGTCGGTGGTGGACACCAGTCCCATGTCGACCAGCGGCGCGCTGCTGATGGCGAGCGCGCCGCCCCGGCTGGAGCGGATGTTCTTCCGCGCCCTGCTCCTCTGGGCGATCGCCATGATCGCGATCGTGCCGGTGGTCGCCTGGCTGCTGTTCGTGCAGCTCGGCATCGGCTGAGGTCGCCGACGCCGACCGGGCGCCCAGGGCCGGGCCATGGCGCCCGGCGGGGCCCCGGCATCCCCGGGGCCACGCGGGGTCAGGCCGCTCCGGCGCGGATCGCGGTACGGCGTCGCTCCTCGTCCGCGGTCACCTCCTGGGCGCGGACCGCGGTCGCGGCGGCGCGGGCCGCGGGGACCACGATGACGCCGTCGTCGTCGGCGGCGACGACATCGCCGGGCTGCACCACCACCCCGCCGACGGCGACCGGCTCGTCGATCCGTCCGGGCCCGTGCTTGAACGGCCCGGCCGGCGTGGTCGCCCGCGCCCACACCGGGAAACCGATCCTCTCCAGCTCGACGACGTCGCGAGCCGCCCCGTCGATCACCATGCCGGTCACGCCGCGGGCCAGTGCCCGCTCCGCGATGAGCTCCCCGATCAGGGCCCGCGTGGTGTCGCCGTGCCCGTTGACCACGATCAGGTCACCGCGCCGGACGTTCTGCAGCGCCCGGTGGATCGCCGCGTTGTCCCCGCTGCGGACCCACACGGTGCGGGCCCGGCCGACCGCGCGGGCACCCTTGTAGAGGGCGTGGATGCCGCCGTCCATCATGCCCATGCGGTCCTGGGCGTCGCCGATCGTCGCCACCGCGAGCCCGCGGTAGGTGTCCAGGAGGGCCTCCTGGTCGACGAGCTGTTCGTCGGCGAGGGTGTGGTGCAGCTGCGCCGTCGCGCGGGTCATGTCCGGTGCCACCCCCAGCTGGTCGAGCAGGTGGACGGCCGCATCGGACTCGCCGGCGCGGCGCGCCGCGTGCTTGGCCGTGCCGATGTGGAGGCGCTCCCGGGTCGCCGTGCCGTCGGCCAGCTCCCCGTCGATCTGCCGGGCGACCCACTCCTCGGCACCCGCGGCCCGCCCGGCCCGCAGCGCCTCGGTGATGAGCGCTCCGAGCCCCTTCATCCACGTCGTGCGCAGCAGCTTGCGCGCCGATGCGTCACCGGGGGCTCCCCCGATGTCGTCGACGTCGGCACCGAAGGAGCGGAACCGTCCGGCCGCGGCCGTGGCCCCGGCCCCGCTGATCACCACGCTCGTCGCGATGCCGTGGCGCGGCACCGGCCCGATCACCGAGACGTCGGCGAAGCGGCCCGCCCCGACGGCGTCGGCGATCAGGATCTTGGCCGCCGGGTCCCCGGCGTTCATGTCGGCGTAGACGGCCGACTCGTCGAGGTGTGGTGCGACGGCCTCGGCGGCCGACTGCGCGTGGCGCCCACCGACGAGGCTGAGCACCAGGTCGGCGCCGCGGACGGCGTCGGCGGGACCGGCCTCCCGCCGCACCCCCACGGGCGTGGGGACCGACGCCGGGTCGTAGCCGGTGACGGTCCATCCGTGAGCCGCGAGACCGGAGGCGTAGACGGCGCCGGCCTCGCCGAGTCCCAGAACGGTGGCGTGCATGAGAGAGCCTTTCTCGAGATGGAGCGGGTGTTCGGGCGGCGGGATCGCCCGGTGTCAGTCCCCGGTCGACGCGTCCTCGGCGGGCTCGCGGTCCTCCAGGTAGCCACCGGCGAAGGCGATGAGCCCGAAGACGACCGCGGCGCCGATGGCCGGGACCAGCAGCACGTCCGAGGCCCCCGAGACGAGTGCGGGTCGCATCAGGACGACACCGAGGGCCTGGAGCACGACGAGGGCGGCGCCGATGAGGACGAACACCGCCATCGCCGTGAGGAACAGGATCCTGGCGACGGACCGGGCGCGGTCGCGTACGCCGACGGGACTGGTGCGTGTGGTGGTGGACATCGGCTCGTCTCCTCGGGGCCGGGCGGGATGCGGGCGGGGTGCGTCGTTCACAGCGACACCGGCAGGACGCCCCACGCGATCAGGCATCCGATCAGCAGGACGGGGAGCATGAAGTAGACGATCAGCGGGACGAAGGTCTTCTCCGGCTTCGCACCGGTGAGTCCGGCTGCGACGAAGATGGATCCGGAGGCCGGAGGCGACGAACCCTCGGTCGAGGCGAACACGAGGATGGCCGTCACGGCGAGCACGGGGTCCACGCCGACGGCGACGAGCGCGAGCAGGGACACCTGACCGACCGCTGTCAGGGTCGCGGTCGAGGACAGCGGCCCGGCCACCACGGCCACCAGCACCGCGACGAGCAGGACCATCACGTACTGGTTGATGGCCAGACCGCCGAGGATGCGGTCGACGTCGTCGGCGAGCCCGAGGCCGTTGAGGACCTCGCTCGCCGCGACGGCGAAGAACAGCAGCGAGCCGATGACCGCGAGGCGGGGCATGGCGCCGGTGGTGAAGTCGAACCAGCCCGCGCGGGTGCTCGGCAGCTGCTTGCGTCCGACGACCAGTGCGATCGCCGTGATCAGCACCGGGATCCAGATCAGGATCGAGATGTCGCCGAGGGAGTCACCGAGAGGAGTGTCCGTCCCGAGGAGATCCGACAGCGGGCCGACGGTGAGCAGGATCGGCACGAACGCGCCGACCATGATCAGCGGGGCGGCTCCCGCCGCACGGACGCTGGCGCGCAGCGGGGTGATCGCCTCGTCGTCGACCCGGGTGATGCCGTCGCGGCGGACGAACCAGAAGATCAGCAGGAACCGCCACACGATCTGGTAGATCCCGGCCATGAGCAGGGCGAGATAGATCTGACCGGTGGTCACCATGGAGCCGGCGAAGCCGATCATGATGACCATGGAGGCGCTCGGCGGGAGCGCCGCGCCCATGCCGCCGTTCCCGGCGAGCATCGTGGCACTGCGTGTCGGGCTCCAGCCGCTGCGGACCATCCACGGCCCCGTGAAGGAGCCCGTGGCGGCGGTGTTGCCGGAGTTGGACCCCGACAACGCCCCCATGACCGCCGACCCCGCGGTGTCCACGAGTGCGGGGCCGCCGCGCAGTCGCCCGAACACCGAGTTGAGGATCGCCAGCAGCCGCTGGATGAGCCCGAGGCGGTCGATCACGTACGCCATCAGCACGAACGCCATCGCGGCGAAGAGGACCTCGTGCTCCAGTGCGCCGACCATGCCGTCGAGCAGGGCCCGGGGCGCTCCGGTACCGGCGAACAGCGCCGTGACCAGCAGGCCGATCAGCATGGCCTCGCCCATGTTCCGGCGCAGGACCACGTTCCAGGTCACGATGACGGCGATGAACGCACAGAGCGCTAGGAGCGCGATCGGCATGTGGACCAGTCCCGACGTCGATGTTGGACTCTGGTGAGAAGATGTCTCACAGAATGGAAGTCTTGCTCGCGGAATGAGTGTGGGTCGTGGTTCCGGGCCTGTCAAGGGCGTCGTCGCGCCCGCCTGGCGAGGCGATCTACCACTGTGTGAGAAGGTGGGCGTGCGTGGTCGGCGACGGAAGTGGGGCGGCATGGACAAGAGCTCGACGATGCGGTCCCTGGAACGGGCCATCGACGTCCTCGAGGTGCTCGACGAGGCGCGTCAACCGCTGCGGCTCACCGAGATCGCGCGGCGCGCAGGACTGCCGGTGCCCACCGCGCAGCGCATCCTGGCGGTGCTCGAGTCGCGGGACCGGGTCGAGCGCAGCGGCGCCGGCTACCGTCCCGGCGTCGCCCTCACCTTCGGTGCGCACGCCTACCTGACGACCAACCCGCTACTGCTCGTCGCGAGTCCGGTCCTCATCGACCTGGCGGTCGAGACGGGGCTGACCGCGTCGCTGTTCCGGGAGTACCACGACACCCGCGTCGTCCTGACCCGGGCGCACGCGCAGCGCAGGCTCCGGTACGAACTGCCGGTCGGGGCCCGGCTGCCGTTGCACCTCGGCGCCGGCAAGGCGCTGCTGGCCCAGCGGAGTGCGGAGGACGCCCGCGCGCTGCTGGAGAGCCTCGGCGAGACCGCCGAGTACCCGGCACCCGACGTCGAGGCGGTGCTGGCCGACCTCGCCCGCACCCGCGAACTCGGCTACTCGGTGGCCTACAACGAGCGGGCCCCCGGGGTCGCCAGCGTCGCCGCGGCGATCCCGCTGCACGGCGACGTCCGGGCCGCCGTCCAGGTGGCGGGCTACACCGAGGACGTCCCCGAGGCCCGCACGGCCGCGCTCGGCCTCGAGGTGCAGCGCGCCGCGCTGGCCATCGGCCGCGCGGTCCCCACCGGCTGAGACTCCGCCCGGGCGGCAGTGCCGCCGGTCACGAGGTGGTGGTGCCCCCGTCCGCCGAGCGGGAGGCGTCGAGCAGGAAGGGGACCCGGGCCCGCTCGCAGACGGCCTCGAGCTTCCGGAGCAGGCTGCCGGGCAGGGGAACGCCGTGTTCGGCCCGTTCCTCGCGGTGCCTACGTTCGGGATCGCCGGCGACCACGACGGGCGCCTCGGCGTCCACGGGCGGCGTCTCGCGCAGGGTGTCGAGCAGCTCGTCGACGTCGTCGAGGTATCCCCCGTCGGGGCGCAGGACGGACGGGTCGAGAGCGAGGAGGAAGTGCCCGATGTCCTCCGGGGCCCCGGGCGGCCGACGCGCGGCGAGATCGGCGCCCGACAGCGCGGCGCTCAGGATCTGGACCATGACCGCCAGGCCGTACCCCTTGTGGCCGCCGGTCGCACCGTCGCCCCCCAACGGGGTGAGCCCGCCGTACAGGTGCTCGTGGAGGTAGGCCATCGCGGCCGCCGGATCGGTGACCGGGTCCCCCGCCTCGTCCGTCACCCAGCCCTGCGGCACCGGCCGGCCGAGCAGGTCGAAGACCTTGACCTTGTTCGCGGCGACCGTGCTGGTCGACATGTCCAGTACGAACGGCGGATTGCGCCGCGCGGGCGCGGCGAACGCGATCGGGTTGGTGGTCAGGCGCGGGAGCGCACCACCGGTCGGTACGACGCTCACCACCTTCGCCGACGTCGTGACCAGGCCGATCAGCCCGGCCTCGGCCGCCATCGCGGCGTAGTAGCCGGCCGCGCCGAAGTGGTGGGAGTTGCGCACCGACACCACCCCGACACCGGCCGCGCGGGCCATCCCGATCGCCAGCTCCATCGCGGCGACGGCGGCCGGATGACCGAGTCCCCCCTGCGCGTCGACCAACGCCATCGCGGCGGTCCGGCGGACGACCTCCGGCTGCGCGTCGAGCCGCAGCCGTCCCGAGCGCCACAGCTCCTCGTAGGACATCAGCATCGATATCCCGTGCGAGTCGATCCCGGACAGGTCGGTGTGGGTCATCACCGCGGCCGTGGTCACGACCTGCTCCGGTGCCATCCCCCACGCCGTCAGCACGCCGGCGATCTGGGCCCTGATGGTGTCCGCAGGGAAACGGAGCATGTCCACGGGAGTCCTCACCTCGGTCGAGCGCGCCGGTCGTCGCGACACGAACCCGACTTTCTCCCGCTGGACGGTAGCAGCTTCCACGAAGTGAGAGAGACGGTCGGCCCGTCCCCGGCTCACTGCCGGGACGGACCGACCGTCCGGTCCCAGGCGGCTCGGCGGACACCGCCCCGGAGAGTTCCCGGGGAGGGCGGTCAGCCCTTCAGCTCCGGGAAGTCCTCGTAGCGCCACTCCCCGCACGCTGCCGCCCCGGCCTCGTCGCGCTCGCGGGCCCGCAGCTCCACCCGCCGGATCTTGCCCGAGATCGTCTTCGGCAGCTCGGAGAACTCGATGCGCCGCACCCGCAGGTAGGGCGCCAGGTGGTCCCGGGTGTGGGCGAAGATCGCGGCCGCGGTCTCCCGGGTCGGCTCGTGGCCGGGGGCGAGCGCGACGTAGGCCTTCGGCACGGCGAGCCGGACCGGGTCGGGCTGGGGCACCACGGCCGCCTCCAGCACCGCCGGGTGCTCGACGAGCACGCTCTCCAGCTCGAACGGCGAGATCTTGTAGTCGCTGGCCTTGAACACGTCGTCGGTGCGGCCGACGTAGAACAGGTAGCCGTCCTCGTCGCGGGTTGCGGTGTCACCGGTGTGGTAGAAGCCGCCCGCCATGGCGTCGGCGGTCTTCTCCGGCATGTCCAGGTACCCGACCATCAGGCTGGTGGGCCGCCGGGACAGGTCGATGCAGATCTCGCCCTCGGTCCCGGAGACCTCGCCGGTGAGCTCGTCGACCAGCACCACCGGGACGCCGGGCAGCGGACGCCCCATCGACCCGGGCTTCACCGCGGAGCCGGCCGTGTTGCCCACCGACGCCGTCGTCTCGGTCTGGCCGAACCCGTCGCGCAGGGTCAGACCCCACTGCGCCCGGACCTGCTCGATGATCTCCGGGTTGAGCGGCTCGCCCGCCGCGATGACCTCGCGCAGCGAGCCGGGTCCGCCGGACAGGTCGGCCTTGATCAGCATCCGCCAGACCGTCGGCGGAGCGCAGAACGTGGTGACGCCCTTGTCCCGGATCTGGCCGAGCAGCGACGCCGCGTCGAAGCGGGTGTAGTTGTAGAGGAAGATCGTCGCCCCGGCGATCCACGGCGCGAAGAAGCAGCTCCATGCGTGCTTGGCCCAGCCCGGCGAGCTGATGTTGAGGTGCACGTCGCCCGGGGTGATGCCCAGCCAGTACATGGTGGACAGGTGCCCGACCGGGTACGACGTCTGGGTGTGCTCGACCAGCTTCGGCCGGCTGGTGGTGCCGGAGGTGAAGTACAGCAGGAGCCGGTCGTCGGCGGTGGTGCCCGGGTGCTCGACCGGGGCGTCGTCGACGTCGCGGGAGTCGGCGAGGTCCAGCCAGCCCTCGGCGGACCCGCCGACCGAGACCGCGGTGAGCCCGTCGAGCAGGCCGTCGAACTTGCCCGTGCAGGACGCGTCGGCGATCACGAACCGCGCTCCCCCGCGCTCCAGCCGGTCCGGCAGGTCGACGGCGCCGAGCGCGGTGGTCGTCGGCATGATCACCGCGCCGAGCTTCATCACCGCGAGCATCGACTCCCACAGCTCGACGCGGTTGCCGAGCATGACCAGCACGCTGTCCCCGCGCCCGACGCCGTGCGAGGCGAGCCAGCGGGCCACCTGGTTGGAGCGGCGGCGCAGCTCGTCGAAGGTCCAGGCACCCTCGGCGCCGTCCTCCTCGACGATGCGCAGCGCGGTCCGCGACTCGCCGTCGGCGATCACGTCGAACCAGTCGTGCGCCCACTGGAACGCGCCGTCGAACTGCGGCCAGGTGAAGTCGGCGACGGCCTTCTCGTGCTCGCCGTGCAGCGCGACGAGCCGGTCACGGGCGTCGCGGTAGATGTCGTGGTTGGCCATGGGGCGGACGACCTCCGGGTCGGTGGTGCGGGTCAGACCGTCGTCGGGGCGGTCGCGGGGCGCTCGTGCTCGAGCGCGACGTTGCGGGTCTCGTGCAGCAGCGACACGCAGACCAGGGAGATCACGCCGATCAGCGAGAGCATCACGCCGATCGCGATCGAGCCGTACGCCGCGGCCAGACCGGGCGCGACCAGCGGCGGGATCGCCCCGCCGAGGACGCCGGCGAGGTTGTAGCCGAGCCCGGCGCCGGTGTAGCGGTGCCGGGCCGAGAACAGCTCGGGCAGGTAGGAGCCCGCCGGGCCGTAGGCGACCGCGAAGATCACCAAGGTCCCGCAGAGGCCGATCGCGAACGCGGTGGCACTGCCGGTGTCGAGCAGCGGGAACAGCGCCAGCGCCCAGACGATCCCGGCGACGCAGGACGTCCGGATGACCGCGCGACGCCCGAACCGGTCCGACAGCATCCCGGCGGCGACGATCGCGAGCCCGAACACGACGGCCGCGGCGATGCCGATGCCCAGCACCACCGGGCGGTCCAGGGCCGCACCCTGCGGGTTCGTGCCGTAGGCGGTCAGGTAGGCCGTGCCCATGTAGAAGAACGCGAACAGCATCGACAGTGCACCGGCCGACAGCAGGACCTCACGCGGCTGCGCCCGGACGGCCTCCAGGAAGGGCAGCCGCTTCGAGCGGTCGAGCGCGGCCGCCTCCGCAGCCGCGCGCCGCCGGGCCTCGGCGAACGCGGGGGTCTCCTCGATCGAGAGCCGCACCCACAGCCCGACGCCGACGAGCAGGATCGACAGCAGGAACGGGATCCGCCAGCCGTAGGTCAGGAACGCGTCGTCGGTGTCACCCATGACCAGACCGGTGACCAGGAAGGTGCCCGAGGACAGCGCGAACGCGATGGCCGGGCCGAGCTGGGGGAACACCCCGTACAGGCCGCGCTTCTCCTTCGGCGCGTACTCCGCGGTCAGCAGGGTCGCACCCGCCCACTCGCCGCCGACGGCGAAGCCCTGGCAGAACCGCAGGAAGACCAGGATCAGCGGGGCCGCGACGCCGATCGTCTCCGCGCCCGGGAGCAGTCCGATCAGGACGGTCGCGATGCCCATCAGCAGGAGCGTCGAGATCAGGGTCTTCTTCCGGCCGATCCGGTCGCCGTAGTGACCGAACACGATCGCGCCGACCGGGCGGGCGAAGAACGCCACCGCGAACGTCGCGAAGGAGGCGACGGTGCCCGCGGTGGAGCCCAGGGCCGGGAAGAAGACCTTCGGGAACACCAGCGCCGCGGCCGTCCCGTAGATGAAGAAGTCGTAGAACTCGATGGTGGTGCCCGCGCAGCTGGCCGCGGCCACCCTTCTCAGGGGGACCGGTGCGGGGGTGGTGGTCATGCGTGGCTCCTCGTCGAGCGCGGCCTGGTGGAAGCACCGAGACTCGCCGCAGCGGACCACCACCCGCTACCAACCGAAGTCAGTGTTCGGATCCACGGATCGGGCCCCACGGCCCGGTCGACGTGCCTGCCGCCGTGCGGTCGCCGGTGCGGCAGGCACAGCTGATCTGCCCCGGCACTCGGGCAGGTGACAGGCTGGAACCGACCGGGCCGATTGACGTGCCGGGGCGTGTCTGGCACAACAACCCCGCCGGACATGACTCGTTGCACGTGACGAGGTCGTCCGGAGCCGGCGACGACGCCGCCAGGACGGGGAGGAGCACTCGTGCAGGACGACGACGCAGTCGCGCGGGCCCTGGACCGGGTCATGCCCCGGCGTCTGCACGAACTCAGCGCGACGACCGGCCTGCCCGTCGTCTTCGGAGGGACCACCCGGACGGTGGGCGACGAACAGCAGCTCTCGATCAACCAGCTGATCGGCACCTTCGGCGACTCGCTGCGGCTGCTCAGCGTCCTGACCGGACGCGGACTCGGCGGTGCCGCGATGGCCCGCCGGATCCCGTGCCGGGTGAGCGACTACGCCTCGACCCCCGGGATCACCCACGACTACGACCACGTCGTCGTGGAGCACGAGCGGCTCGCGTCGATCCTGGCGTACCCGATCGTCGTCCGCGGCGCGGTCCGCGGGGTGATGTACGGGGCGATGCGCGAGCACCGGCCGATCGGCGACGTCGCGGTCCGCAACGCCGGCATCGTGGCCGCCACCATCGCCCGGGACGCCACGACCCTGCTCGACCAGCACGCTCCCCCGGCCGTTGCGTTCCCGGCCGCGGCGGACGCCGGGAGCCGGACCGACGCACTGCTCGAGCTCGCTGCGCTGATCGAGAGCACCGGTGACCCGGAGCTGCGCGAGCGGCTGCGCCGGATCCACGCCGGCCTCGCCGGGGTGCGCCCGACCGCGGGCCGGACGGTCGGGGAGACGCCCGCCCTCTCCCCGCGGGAGATCGAGGCGCTGCGGCACGTCGCGGTGGGCGCGACCAACGCCGAGATCGCCGCGCAGCTCGGGATCACCGTGGGAACGGTCAAGGCCTACCTGCACAGCGCGATGCGCAAGCTCGACACCCAGAACCGGGCGCGGGCGGTCATCGCGGCCCGCGCGGCGGGCCTGATCTGACCCGCGGCACGCGGCCGGTTCCGTGACCGTTCGTGGCCGGTGGTTCCGCCGCGCTGCCACCGCAGCGGGTCCTCCCCCGGCGCGGCGTGGCCCCACCGGACGGACGCCGGGGATCCCGACAACGTGCCGCCACCGGTCCCCCGGGGGACTGCCGTCGCCGTGGCCCGCTGGGTCCGCCGCCGGACCGGGGTGAACCCCTCGCGCCCCGCGCACGAATCCAGGGGTGGAGGTGAGGCGGATGCTCCTGACCCGCGACGAGTCACGGGCCCTGGAACTGCTCGACGCGCGCGAGGTGGACGTCGACCTGCTGCGCCCGGCGGTGGCCCGGCACCTGCTCGCCCTCGGCCTGATCGACGCCGACGGGAGCGTCACCGCGGCCGGTGCGGCCGCCGTCGAGGAGGTCTACGCGACGCGGTTCGCCGACGGCGTCGCCGAGATGAAGGCCCGCATCCGGCACCACGGGCTCGGCCGCCCCGGGGGCTGAGCTCCGCCGCACACGCTCCGCTGCCCGGGGTCCGGAACACGTCACCCGCGGTGATATCCGGGCCCCGGGGCATTCTTTCCCGCATTTCTCCGAACCTCCGCGCTCCGGCCGTCGAATACAGGAGCAGAGGTCGCCGGGAATCGCCCGTCGGTCGGTGTGATCCGAGGAGAACCACCATGGCGAATTCCGTACGACGTGTGATCGGTCTGGCCACGATCGGCCTGGTCACCGCCGCGACGACCGCGCTGGGCGCCGGGGTCGCCTCCGCGCAGGAGACCCCTCCCCCGGTCGCGATGATCTCCAACCTGACCGGCAAGAGCACCTCGGTCGCGCTGGACAAGGGCTTCACCGACGCGCTGACCTCGCTCGACGTCACCCCCGGCCCGTTCGGGTCCGCCTCGATCACGGACGGCTCCGCGTCGTTCCCGATCACCGGTGGCAACGTGACCGTCTACAAGCCGGACGAGGTCCTGCCCTACGTGCAGGGCAGGATCGAGCACATGGGCAGCGGGCTCACCCTCACCAAGGGTGGCACCGAGGTCACGCTCGACAACTTCGTGATCGACCCGGGCGACCCCGCCGTGCTGACCGGCCGGGTCCGCGCGGGCGGCCAGACCGTCGCCGAGTCGACCACCCTGTTCGATCTCAACGGCTCGACCCTGAAGCCCATCACGATCGACCAGTCGGCGGGCACCGCGACGCTGACCGGCACGACCGTCACCCTGAACGCCGGGGCCGCCGAGGCCCTGAACGGCGCCTTCGAGACCGACGCCCTCAAGGGCGGCACCACCATCGGCATCGCGACGATCGTCGTCAACACGACGAGCGGGACCATGCCGATGCCGCAGGGTGGCGTCGAGACCGGTGGTGGCAGCACCTCCGGCACCGACACGGCGCTGGTCGTGACCGGTGTCGCGCTGCTCGCCGGCTCCGCGCTGGTGCTCGTCGTCCGCCGGCGCGGCGTCCGCGGGCACTGATCCACTCCGGGTGTGCCGTCCGCACAGGCGGGCGGCACACCCGGCTCCGGTCGTGGTGGACCACCACGACCGCTTCCCCGATCGGCACCAGGACCGGAGCACCCGATGACCGCACCACACCCGACCCGCGTCCGGCGGCCGCTCGCTCCGCTGGGCGCGCTGCTGCTGGCCGTCGCGGGTGTGGTCGTACTGGTGTCGGCGCTGACCGCGGGCGGTCCCCCGGAGCCGGTGGCCGCGGCCGCCGGCCCGGTGGGACCGGCCGTGGTGGGCACCGCGCCCGCGGGGGCCCGGCCGGTGGGGGAGGTGCTCCCGCCCTCCCCGCCCCGGTCGATCTCGATCCCGTCGATCGGGGTCGAGTCGGTCGTCGACCAGTCCGGTCTCGCGCCGGACGGCACCCTCGAGGTTCCGGCCCCGGGCCCCGGCTACGACCGGGCGTCCTGGTACCGCGGGTCGTCGGCACCGGGCTTCCGCGGCCCGTCGGTCATCCTCGGCCACGTCGACTCGGCCGCCGAGGGACCGTCGGTGTTCTACGACCTCGGCCGGATGCGTCCGGGCGAGGACGTCACCGTGACACGGGCCGACGGAATCGCTGCGACGTTCCGCGTCGACGAGGTCCGATCATTTCCCAAGAACGAATTCCCGACCGAGTCCGTCTACGGCGACGTCGACCGGGCGGAACTGCGCCTGATCACCTGTGGCGGATCTTTCGACTCGAGCGCACGAAGTTATCGGGACAACACCGTGGTGTTCGCCCATCTCGTCGGCAGCAACCGCGGCTGATCACGACGGTCGGTCCGCGGCCGGCGCCGTGACGCCCTCTCCGACGGCCGGGTCGTCTCCTACGCCCGGCGCACCACATCCGAGGTGCCCGTCCGCCACCCCGTCGGAGGCGCCGTGCCGCCCCCCGCCACCGACCGGCTCCCGGTCGTCGACCTGTCCCGCTTCCGCGCCGGTCCGGATGAGCGGGCGGCCTTCCTCGCGGAACTGCGTCGCGCCGCGCGCGAAGTCGGGTTCTTCTCCGTCACCGGTCACGGCGTCCCCGACGACGTCCTGACCGGTACGGACGCGCTCGCCCGCCGCTTCTTCTCGCGCGCTACGGGGAGAACGCGCTGACCGGCTGGCTGCGCTCGCACCCCCGGGTCGCGCAGCGGCACTGGTCCGACGTGCCGGCGCGACGCGTCTGACCCGGCGCCGCCGTGGGACGCACCGTCACCCGGCCCCCTCGGCGACCGCGCGCCGCAGTCCGCCCCCGATGCGCTCCATCGTGGCGCCGTAGGCCTCGGGGAGGTCGACGTCGAGCCGGTCGGCGAGCACGAACAGCCACCACAGGCACTCGGCGAGCTTGTGCCGCAGCTCGGCGTCGGTGTCCCCGTCGATGTCCCAGGTGCGCTCGGCCGCGAGCACCAGCCGTCCGACGTAGGCGGCGTCGTGGGTGAACCCGAGCGCCAGCTCCGGGAGGGTCCAGGTGCGCCCCAGCAGCCGGCCCTCGAGCTGCTCGTAGAGCGCGCGCACCTCGCGGGCGCGGCTGCGTGCGTCGGCCAGCCCGTCGTCGGCCGGCCCGGTGTCGTCGGTCATGGTCACGCCCCTCGTCTCGTGTGACCACGACGCTAGGTCCGGTTCCGGACCGCTCCTGTCCGGAACCGGCGACGGTGGCCCGCGTCACGGGTTGTGCTGCAGCGCCAGCAGCTCCTCCAGCCGGGCCACGACGTGCTCGCGGACCTCGTCGGGTCCGAGTACCCGGAACGGAACCCCGAGCCGGAGCAGGAACTCCGCGATCCACCGTGCGTCGAGGCCGCCGACCGTGCTCAGGGTCCGGTCCGGGCCGTCGGCGCGGTGCCGCGCGATGGTCGCCGGGAGCAGTGCTCGGGTCTCGTCGAGGGAGCGGTGGATCTCGACCTCGGCGTAGGTCGTGTAGGGCGTGGTGGTGATCGCCTCCTCGACCAGCGCCGTCGCGTCGACCTCCCTGCGGCGCGGGTCCGCCGGGCCGGTGACGGCGACGGCCGCGACGCGGTCGACCCGGAACACCCGCCAGTCCCGGCGGTCGAGATCCCAGGCGACGAGGTACCACCGGTGGGCGGTGCGGACGACCTGCTCCGGCTCCACCGCGCGGGTGCTCTCCGCCCCGTGGCGGTCGCGGTAGCGGAACCGGACCCGGTCGCGGGTCCGGGAGGCGCCGGCGAGCGCGGTCAGGGTCTCCGGGTCCACCTCGCCATGGGCGTCCGGCCGCACCCCGGCCTCGGCGATCGCGAGGTCGAACCGGCCCAGTGCCTCGGCGGCCCGGGACGGCAGGGACCGGCGCAGCTTGAGCAGGGCCGCCGGCGCCGCGCGTCCCTCGCTGTCGGGGTGGCTCCACGCGAGCCGCCGCAGCGCGATCGCGGTGGCCAGCGCCTCGTCGTCGTCGAGGCTCAGCGGGGGCGTCCGTGAACCGGCGACGAGCCGGTACCCGCCGAACGGTCCGGTCGACGTCTCGACGCCGTACCCGAGCTCACGCAGCTTGACGACGTCGCGGCGGACGGTCCGCTCGTGCACGCCCAGCCGGTCCGCCAGCTCGGCACCCGACCACTCCGGGCGCGTCGACAGGACCGTGAGGAGCTGGAGGAGCCGGTGCGAGGCGCTGAGCACCGTCGCAGGATAGGTCCGGGTTCCGGACGGGAACGGTCCACAACCGCTTCTACCGTCAGCGGTACCGCGACTCCCCACCGGAAGGACCCCGATGACCACCGACGCCGTGCCCACGACCCCGCACCTGGCCGCCGCCGACGAGCCGGAGCTGGTCGTGGCGCCCGCCACGACCTTCGTCTCGCTGCGCGGCAGCGGGCGCCCCGGCACCGAGGCGTTCTACCGGGCGAAGCGGACCGTGCGCACGGTGGAGCGCGCGCTGCCTCCCGCCCGGCGGGTGCCCGGCGCCGGTGACGTCGTGGAGATCCTCTACCGGTACCCCGAGGGCTCGGCCCCGGTCGGGATCGCGGACTTCTACTGGGTCAACCCGGTCGACGACCTGGAGTACCGGGTGCTCGCACAGGTCGACCCGGCGACGACCGACGAGGAGCTCGCCGCCGCGGCGGACGGGGCGGACGTCGAGCTGCACACGCTGCCCGGACGCCTGGTCGTACAGGTCCTGCACCGCGGCCCGTTCGCCGACGAGCGGCGGACCCTCGCCGACCTGGGCTCGCTCGCCGCGGGCCACGGATTGCGCCGGGTCGGCGACCACCACGAGATCCACCTCGACCCGTTCACCGCGAGCACGCCGCAGGACCACCTGCGGACGATCCTGCGCGACCCCGTGGGCCGGTGAGGGTCCGATGTCCCGCAGGGCCACGTTCTCGGTGTCGTGCCCGGTCGTGCCCGGTCGCGCCGCGGGCGTGGCGGAGCAGCCCGGTACACGGCGGGGGCGCTGCCCGCGGCCATCACCCCGGGCCTCGACGGATCATGCGGCCCGCGGGACACGGCGGTAGCGTTCGCACCACGGTCTCCCGACCGTACGAGAAGCGCATCCGCCGCCCCTGACCCCGGCGACGTTCCGACGGTGATGGGGCAGGCGTGGGTCACGAAGGCGACAGGCGGACTCCGGCGGAGCTGCGACGGGATCCCGACGGTGTGGTCCCCGGCGCGCCGGAGCTCGCAGGGCTGCTGCGCGGGATCCGCCGCGGGGATCTGGACGCGCTGCGCCGGTTGTACGACGCCACCGGGGCGCTGGTCTTCGGGATGCTGTTCACCGCGTTGCAGGACCAGGACCGGGCCGCGGAGGCGACGGAGCGCTGCTTCCTGTGGGTGTGGCGCACGGCGCCGTCGGTCGACTCCGGCCACCCCTGCGCGCTCACGTTCCTGTGGCGCGCGGTGCGACGGGAGCTGGCGGACCCGCCGCCGGAGCCCTGATCGTGATCGCGGCCGGGGGCCTGCTCCAGCGGTCCCGCGCCGTCGTGTTCCCACTGAGCGTGACGGTGCTCGGCCAGGACGCGGAAAGCCTGCACGGGTGAGGCGGTGGGATCCTCGGTCAGGACCTGGATGCCGAGGTGATCAGCGCCGGCGGTGAGATGGTCGTCGACCCGAGCGTTGATCATCTCCGGGGAACCGTGAGCGACCAGGGCGTCGATGAGTGCGTCTCTGCCCGACCCGTCGATATCGGCGTCGGTGAACCCGCGCCGCAGCAGGTTGTCGGTGTAGTTGCGCAGGCCGAGGTAGGGGTTCTGCACCGCAGGCCGGCCCGTCCTCCGCCCCCGATCGGCGTCCTGGCTCAGTACGACCTTGTGTTCGGGAGCCAGGAAGGCGTTGGCGCCCGGCATTTACCGGGCAGGGCGGGTGTGTGCGGGGACGATGATCGCGCTCTCGGTAGCGGCGACCATCTGCTCGATCAGGACCAGGTCACCGTCCGGGGCCGCCCCGATTCCCACCCAGATCGTCCGATATCCCAGGCCTCGAGTCGAGGCGCGTAGTCGATACGAGGGGCATCACCCGGTGCAGGGTTGAGTCATGCCCCACGGGTGCCGAATCGGTCGTGCACGTCAGTGGTCTCCTGTCATGCCGACGAGGCGGCGGTACCGAAGATCGGCCAACAGATCTCGGTGGCGGTGAACCGGGCCGGATCTGTGGGAGTGCCGCCGAAGTAGTGTTCGCGAATGGGCCCCTGACTGCTGATCAGATGCTCGTTGACATAGATCCCCAGGGCCGCGTAACTGCGGTCGATGCCATCGTGGCCGCCCGGATGGAGGAGCACCGCGAACTCGGTCCTGGGGAGGACCTCGGCCCGGACACCAGCCGGCGGATCGACCGATGGTGGTGCGGGGACGAACAGGGTTGCGCGGCCCTGCTGTTCGAGGAACAGCGCTCTCTCGTAGAGGCCGCCCGGCACCACCGCGTCGGGCGCGCCTGCGGCCGTGGCGACAGCCCGGTGCAGTGTCCGCAATGCGGCTGCGAACCAGTCGTCGATCTCGGAGACGTCGATGGTGGCGCTGACGGACCACACGGCGAGCGCCGGCTCGTGGCGCAACGTGACGTCGGCGGGAGGGCTCGCCGGGGCGAGCAGTTCACGCAACGCCCCCACGGTCTCACGGGTCTGCGCGAGCGCAGCCTCCATCTGCTCGAGATGGGTGGTGATGATCTCGGTGCGGGCCCCGGCGTCATCGGTGCTCAGGAGCGCCTTGATGTCGGGGATGGACATGCCCAGGGAGCGGAACCGGCGGATGATGTGCGCATGGTCGACCTGGCCGGTGTCGTAGAAGCGGTAGCCGGTTCCGGGGTCGATTTGGGCCGGTTCGAGAATGCCGATGTCGTGATAGTGGCGTAGTGCCTTACGGCTCAGACCGGTCATCAGCGCGAAGTCACCGATCGAGACCTGGGCCCCCATGGCGTCCTCCTCCACGTCGCGTCGCCTGTCGGACGAGGCGATCCTGGAGCCTCCCCCCAGGGCAAGGTCAACATCGCGGGATGCTCGCGACCTCGGGTTGACCTTCCCCTCACGGGAAGCTCCACCGTGGGGCCATGTCCACAGCAGAATGGGAAGCAGTCCCGGAAACCGTGAAGACGTTCATGACCGCACTCGACTCCCGGGAGTTCGATCGGGCGCTCGCCACCTTCACCTCCGATGCCGTGGTGACCGATGACGGGCGCGACCACGCGGGCACCGAGGAGATCGAGGCCTGGCTGGCGACCGCGGTCACCGGGTACACCTACACCGCCGAGTTCACCGGTGCGTCCACGACCGACGGAGGCGTCGACGTCGGGCAGCATCTGGAGGGCGACTTCCCGGGCGGGGTCGTCGATCTGAACTACCGTTTCACCCTCGATGGTGCAGTGATCAGTCGGCTGGTGATCGAGCCGTGACGCGGCGATGGTTCATCACCGGTGGCACGCCCGGCAACTTCGGGATGGCCTTCGCCGAGGCGGCGCTCGACACCGGTGACCGCGTGGCGGTGACCTCCCGCCGCCCGCAGGAGCTGGCGACGTGGGCGGACCAGTACGGTGACCGCGTTCTCGTCGTGCCGCTGGAACTGACCGACGCGACGCAGGTGCAGCGCGCGGTACGAGCAGCCGAGGAGCACTTCGGCGGTATCGACGTGCTGGTCAACAACGCCGGCCGGGGCTGGTACGGATCCATCGAGGCGATGGACGAGTCCGCGATGCGGTCGATGTTCGAGCTGAACTTCTTCGCCGTGATCTCCGTGACCCGCGCAGTGCTGCCGGGGATGCGCGCCCGCGGCGACGGGTGGATCGTCAACGTGTCCTCGGTGGCCGGGCTCGTCTCGGCGCCCGGATTCGGCTACTACAGCGCGACGAAGTTCGCCGTCGAAGCCGTCACCGACGCGCTGCGCGACGAGGTCGCCGCACAGGGCATCTCCGTGTTGACCGTCGAACCGGGAGCGTTCCGCACCAACGCCTACGCCGGATTCGCCGACGACGCCGTCGAGGAGGCGATCCCGGTGTACCACGAGATGCTGGAGCAGGTCCGGGCCGTCTTCGTCGGGATGGACGGTGTGCAGCCCGGCGACCCGCACCGCGGTGCCCGTGCGGTGATCACGGCGATGTCCCAGGATCCGCCGCCCCGCCGGCTGGTCCTGGGCAACAGCGGATACGACGCCGTGACCGATGCGCTGGAGAAGGACCTGGCCGACCTGCGGGTGAACGAAGACCTGTCCCGCAGCGCGGATTTCCCCGCCTAGCCGTGCTCCCCGAGAGGCTGCCCGGGACCGGTGGGTGTGGCTGCCTGACGACGACGGCATCCCCCGCTCCGGTGGTGACGGGGAGGGGGAAGCCGCCTTCCGACCGGCAGAGGATCTCGAGAGCCGGCCCTCCGGATCTCACGACACGCTCAGGCTGTCGCGCGGGTCCCGACTCCGGCCAGCAGCGTCGCGACGTCGTCGTCGTTCCCGGCGGCCGACGCCCGATCGAGGCAGCGCCGCGCGTCGGCGTCCGAGGTCTCCGGCGGCACGACGAGCAGGCACAGCCGGCCGTGCACCCCGAACACGTCGACGACGTCGGGCGGGGTGCTGGCGAAGCCGCCGAGGCGGATCAGGTGCCCGTCGGTCGTCGTCCGGCGCGGCACCGACGACCAGGTCCGCAGGCTGTACCCGACCCGGGTCACCGGGCCGAGCCGGTCGCCGACCCCCGCGCCGAGCTCACGCAGCTCGTCGACCAGGACGCGCGAGCGCGGCCACCACGCCCCGTCGACCTCCCCGACCGGCCTCGGGTCCTCCTTCAGCGCGACACGCGCCGCGGACGGGCGCGGCGGGGCGGCGGGGCGGGTGGGTGACGGGGTACGGGAATCGCTCACGGTGTGGCTCCGTTCGGCCGCCGCGGGCCGGCGGGCGGCGCCCTGCAGGGCGGCCGTCCGGCGGGACACGGGCGTGGTCACGGCGGAGCAGGACGCGTCGCCGTGTGGACCCGGGAACCCCGGCGGATCCTCCGGTTCGTGCGTGCCCCGGACTGCGGGGCGTCCGGCTGTCCAGCAGCACAGGGCCGTGGCATCGACGGTACGCCGATCGGGCCGGCCGCGCGGGTCCGTCGCCACGCCCCCGGGCCGAGGTCGTCACCGGGGCTCCCCGCGGGGCGGGCGGGTGTCAACGATCCTCGCGGGGCGGGGCGCCGGCTGGCTACGCTCGGCCCGTGGATACCGGCGCCGGGGTCGAGGCGGCCGCGCGGCGGGTGCGGCACGCCCGGCACGTCGGTGACGTGGGCGCCCACGTCCGCCCGGTCGTCGCGGAGTCCTGGCAGCGGTCGGTCGACCTGGGCGTCGACCTCGCCCGGTCCGCGACCTACGTCGGCCACGAACCCGGGCCCGCCGCGGTCGCCGAGGCCGAGGAGGTGTTCGACCGCTTCCTCGACGGCGCCGCCCGCCTGGACTGCGCGGTGCTGCTCGTCGACGGTGACGGGATCGTCCGCGTCCGCCGCGACGCCTGCCCGGACCTCGCCGCGCTGCTCGACGCCGTCCTCGTCGCACCGGGCTTCCGGATCGCCGAGCAGGACGTGGCGACGACGGCGTCCGCGCTCGTGCGGGTCACCGGTCGCGCCGCCCGGGTCGACGGTCCCGAGCACCTGCACCCCGACCTCGCCTGCCTCACCGAGGCCGCCGCGCCGGTACCGTCCGACACCGACGCGGCACCGCAGACGGTGGTGGTCGTGGCGCACCTGTCGGCGCCGGGCGGCGCGTCGGCGTTGCGCGCTGCCGTCGCCGCCGAGCTGGCCCGCCAGGTCGGCGAGCGCGTCCGGGACCGCGAGCACCGG
>NZ_WWFY01000297.1:0-240 GCF_009864975.1 Pseudonocardia sp. SID8383 | reverse complement strand
GACGAGGCCCACGGTCTCGGGGTACGCGGTCCGGGCGGGCGTGGCCTGCTCGCCGAGACCGGGCTGGCCGGGGCGGACGACGTCGTCGCCACCGTGACCCTGTCCAAGGCGCTCGGCAGCCAGGGCGGTGCGGTACTCGGCCCGGCCGCGGTCACCGCGCACCTGGTCGACTCCGCGCGCTCGTTCATCTTCGACACCGGCCTCGCCCCCGCCGCGACGGGCGCGGCGCTGGCCGCGCTG
>NZ_WWFY01000296.1:0-242 GCF_009864975.1 Pseudonocardia sp. SID8383 | reverse complement strand
GGGACCGGAGGTCGGCGGGGCCCGGGTCACGGGGCCCCGCCGATCGGGCGGTCAGCCCCGGCCCGCGGACCCGTCGGCCGCGGCCAGCACCGTCGCCCGCAGCAGCTCCCGCTCCCCGGGCGGGGCGACGGCGTCGAGCAGCTGGTCGAGGGTGTGGCAGAGCGTGTAGTAGCCGCTGAGGAACGAGACGGTCCACCCATCGTCGAACGCGCGCACGTCCACCCCCCGCACCACGTCGTTCA
>NZ_WWFY01000295.1:0-294 GCF_009864975.1 Pseudonocardia sp. SID8383 | reverse complement strand
CGCCCCCGGTCGACCGGGTTGCGAGGGGTCCGGGACGCAGGGGCCGCCACACGCGCCGGCCGTACCACCGCGGGCGACGCCAGCGTCGAGGGCGGCGTCGAGGGCAGCACGGCGGACGCGGAGCCCCTGGCCGCGACGACCCCGGTGGGCGGACCCCACGCGGCCGCCGACCCCGCCGACGGCACCGCTCCCGCGGACACGGCGCTGACGGGCACGGCTCGGACGGGCTCCGTTCGCACGGACACCGGCGTCGCGGCCCCCACCGAGACCGAGACCGACACCGAGACCGACACC
>NZ_WWFY01000294.1:0-341 GCF_009864975.1 Pseudonocardia sp. SID8383 | reverse complement strand
CGGCCGGTCGGCCAGGTGCACCGCGCCCGCGTCGGGCCGGTGCAGCCCGGCGAGCACCCGCAGCAGCGTGGTCTTCCCGCAGCCGTTGCGCCCCACCAGCGACAGCCACTGCCCGCGGGCGACCGCCAGGTCGACGCCGTCGAGCACGGTGCGCCCGTCGAAGCGCACCGTCACCCCCTCGGCCCTGAGCACCGTCACAGCGCACCTCCCACCGTCGTACGGGACCGTCGGCGGACGATCCCGATGAGCACCACCGCGCCGGCGACCGCCGTCACCGCTCCCGCGGGCACCCCGATCGGCCGGTCCCCGGCCGGGGCGAACGCCGTCAGCAACTGGGCGAC
>NZ_WWFY01000293.1:0-353 GCF_009864975.1 Pseudonocardia sp. SID8383 | reverse complement strand
CGGCCACCCAGCGCTCCGGCGAGCCGCCGGCGTCGCGGTCGATCGCGTCGAGGCTCTCCAGCGCCCGGTCGGGGGCGCCGCCGTGCAGCGGCCCGGCGAACGCCCCGAGCGCGGCGACCACGCAGGACGCGACGTCGGCGCCGGTGGAGGCGACCACCCGGGCGGTGAAGGTGGAGGCGTTGAAGCCGTGGTCCACCGTCGCGACGAGGTAGGCGTCGAGCGCGCGGACGTGCGCCGGCGCGGGCTCGGCCCCGTCCAGCATCCACAGCCAGTTCGCGGCGGAGGACAGGTCGGTGCGCGGCCCGACCGGGTCGAGGCCGTGCCGCAGCCGGTGCAGCGCGGCGAGGACGGTC
>NZ_WWFY01000292.1:0-360 GCF_009864975.1 Pseudonocardia sp. SID8383 | reverse complement strand
AGCGCGGCCGCCCCGCCCGACGACGCGCCGGCCGAGAAGCGCGGGTCCCACGGGTTGCGGGTCGGCTCGGCGTCGGCGAACTCGGTGGAGGCGTTCAGCCCGTACTCCGGCATCCGGGTCGTGCCCAGCAGGTCCAGCCCGCACGCGAGCAGCTGCCGGGTCACCTCGGCGTGCTCGCGCGACGGGGCGGGGACGAACGCCCGGGTGCCGTGGCCCGCGGGCCAGCCCCGGACCTCGACGTTGTCCTTGACCAGCGTCGGCACCCCGGCCAGCGGACCGCCGGCGTCCCCGGTGACGGGGTCGGCGGTGCGGTCCAGGGCGAGGCCGTGCAGGTGCGGCTCGACCCGGGCGGCGCGCGCG
>NZ_WWFY01000291.1:0-526 GCF_009864975.1 Pseudonocardia sp. SID8383 | reverse complement strand
CGCGCCGTGCCGGGCGAACGCGGCCGCCGCGGCGGCGGGGGCGTCCGGCCCGAGCATCCGCCGGCCGTTCTCGTCGCGGCGCTGGTGGTCGTCGAAGGCGGCGCCGATCTCGGCGTCGAGCGGGTCCTCGGGGTGCAGCCGGACCCGGCCGGACACGGTCAGGGTGAACAGCACGGGGCAGCCGGCGGCCGTGCAGACAGCGGCCAGGGCGTCCATCTCGTCCGCGGTGAGCAGGTCGAGCAGCGCGGAGGCGGTGATCAGCGACGTCCCGGCCAGCAGGTCGGCGCCGAACCCGGTGAGGTCGCCGGGCCCGGCTCCACCGGTCACCCCGCCGGGCAGCGACGCGACGGCGTGGGAGAGCACGACGGGGTCGCGATCGTGCAGGACCCAGTGCTGGCCACCGGGCCGGGCGAGGCGCGGGGCGAGCCAGCGGCCCATCGACCCGGTGCCGCAGCCGAGGTCGCGCACCAGCAGCGGGCCCGGCGGCAGGAGGTCGCGGACGGCGTCGGCGAGCACGGTCGAGCGC
>NZ_WWFY01000290.1:0-684 GCF_009864975.1 Pseudonocardia sp. SID8383 | reverse complement strand
GCGAGCCGTGGACCGTCTCGGCGGTCTACCCGCTGCCCGTGGCCGCGCCCGGCGCCGCGTCGCCGCCGGTCGTCCCGGCGGTCCTGGAGCTCCCCGCCCGCGGCCTGTCCGCCCCCGTCGACGCGGTCGGCACCGCCCCGAACGGCGGGATGGTCGTCCCCGACCAGGTGCGCACGGTCGGCTGGTGGGCCCCCGGTGTCCTCCCGGGCGGCGCGTCCGGGAGCGCCGTGATCGCCGGTCACGTCGACTCGCGCACCCAGGGCATCGGGTTCCTGTCGGTGCTGCCGCAGCTCGTCGCGGGCGAGCCGGTCGTCGTCCGTGGCGGCGACGGCCGCACCGCGGCCTACCGGGTCGTCGCGCGTCGCGAGTACGGCAAGCACGACCTGCCCCGCGAGGTGTTCCGCCGCGACGGCGACCCGCAGCTCGTCCTCGTCACCTGCGGCGGGGTGTTCGACCCGGCGGCGGGGAGCTACGAGTCGAACATCGTCGTCTACGCCGTGCCGGCCGCTGCGCCCTGAGCCGTCCTCACCGGATACCCGGTCGGGCCCGCGACGGCGACCGCCTACCCTGACCTGCGTGAGCAGCACCGTGACCACCCCGCAGGAGACGACCGAGGCGCCGGAGTCCGCCGCCGTCCGTGAGGCCGCGCAGCGCGCCCGGGCCGCCGCCCCGGCCGTCCGCGCC
>NZ_WWFY01000289.1:0-925 GCF_009864975.1 Pseudonocardia sp. SID8383 | reverse complement strand
CAGGCGCCGCGCGTGTTCGGCGACGGCGGTGCAGGCGGTCAGCCCGTGCACGACGTCGCGGTGGGTGGAGCCCAGCCAGGTCCGGGTCAGCGGACGCCCCAGCAGCAGCGTCTGGTGCAGTGCGGCGTCGAGTGCGCGCGACCGGGCACGCAGGTCCTCGCACGGGCCGGGCCGGCGCAGCGCCCGGTCGACCGTGCCCAGCAGCTCGGCCAGCGCGTCGAGCAGCCCGCGGCGGGCCTCCTCGGCGGCGGACCGGGTGCGGGTGGGCAGCACGAGCACCGAGACCGCGCAGCCGATCAGACCACCGACCACGGTCTCCTCCAGGCGCAGCACCATCAGGTCCACCGTGAAGGTGCCGAGCAGCGCGTAGAGCTCGCCGAGCATCAGCGTGATGAAGAAGATCATCAGCGCGTAGGAGAGCCGGAACAGGTAGAGCGCGCCGAAGATGCTGAGCAGGATCACCGGCAGCACCACGGCGACGTCGGGTCCCAGCACCGGCACCAGCGCGATCGCGCCGACCAGGCCGATCATGGTGCCGACGATGCGGTGCGCGGCCTTGCGCACCGTCTCGGCGACGGTCGCGGTGCCGGTGAAGGCGATGAACGCGGCCAGCACCGCCCAGTAGTAGCGCTGCTCGGACAGTGCGTCGCCCACCGCGATCGCGACCGCGGTGGCCACCGAGACCTGCACGGCCTGGCGGGTGGTCAGCGACAGCCGCGAGGCGGGACGGCCGGGGTCCGGCGGGCGGTGCAGCCGGGTCACCGTGCCCGCCGAGCCGGGCAGGTTGCCCCCGAACAGCTGGACCGCGGGGGCGAACGCGGCCGCCTCCCCGACGGTCGGGGCGGCGGTGTCCTCCGGCACCGTGCCGGAGTCGCCCTCCCGCACCGTGGCGAGGGCGGCGGTCCAGTCGGCGCGGGCGTCGGCG
>NZ_WWFY01000288.1:0-992 GCF_009864975.1 Pseudonocardia sp. SID8383 | reverse complement strand
GCCGTCGGGCAGCGGGGCCTCCCGGCCGTCGGCGACGTGCACGGTGACCGGCAGCTCCGCGACGGACCGGCGCACGAGATCGGCGCGGTGCTGGCTGGACTCGACCGCGTCGAGCGTCCCGCCCCGGGCGGCGACGAGCCCGCCCAGCAGCGACGCCTTTCCGCCCGGCCCGGCGCACAGGTCGAGCCAGCGACCGGTGTCCTCGCCCCGCAGCTCGGCCCGGGCGAGCGCGGCGGCGACGAGCTGGCTGCCCTCGTCCTGGACGATCGCGAGCCCCTCGGCGACGGCGTCGAGCTCGCCGACGTCGCCGCTGCCCGGTTCCAGGTGCACCCCGTAGGGCGAGTAGGGCGCCTGCTCGCCGCCGGTGGCGAGGGCCAGCTCCTCGGCGGTGATCTCGCCGGGCCGGGCGAGCAGGTGCACGCGCGGTCGGGTGTCGTCGGCGGCGAGGGCGGCGGTCAGCTCCTCACCGGTCCCGCCGAGCGCGTCGGCGAAGGCCTGCGCGATCCAGCGCGGGTGGGCGTGGCGCAGCGCGGCGTCGCCGACCGGGTCCTCGGCGGGGTCGGGGGCGAGGCGGTCGAGCCACTCGGCCTCGGTGTGCTCGCCGATGCGGCGCAGCACCGCGTTGACGAACCCGGCCGACTGCGAACCGTGATCGGACCGGACCAGCTCGACGCAGGTGGTGACGGCCGCGTGGTCGGGCACCCGGGTGCGCAGCAGCTGGTAGGCGCCCAGGCGCAGCGCGTCGAGCAGGGCGTGCTCGATCTTGGCCAGCGGGCGGTCGGTGCAGGCGTCGATGATCGTGTCGAGCAGGCCCTGGGCGCGCAGGGTGCCGTAGCCGAGCTCGGTCGCCAGGCCGGCGTCGCGGTCGCGCAGCCGGTGGCGGCGCAGGATGCCGGGCAGTGCGAGGTTGGCGTAGGCGTCGCGCTCGCGGACGGCGGTCAGCAGCTCGTAGGCCGCCTGCCGGGCGAGGTCGACGGCCGGGGGCCTGCCGG
>NZ_WWFY01000287.1:0-1097 GCF_009864975.1 Pseudonocardia sp. SID8383 | reverse complement strand
CCTGGCGCGCGCTGGTCGCGCAGTGGGACCGGATCGGCGACGACGTCGTCGCCGCCGCACTGCGCCCGTTCCCACCGGTCCGGCCGGCATCGCGGCTCCTGCGCACGCTCGGCACCGGCGACGCCCTGCGGCTGGCCCGGATGCTGGTGCAACCGGTGGCGCGGATGGCCCAGGAGCACTTCGGGGGCCGGGCCGCCCCGCTGCTGCTGGCGGGCAACGCCCTGCACACCGACCTCGGGCCGGACTCCGCGGCGGGCGCCGCCTACGGCTGGCTGCTGGCGATGCTCGGCCAGCGTGTCGGCTTCCCGGTCCCGGCGGGCGGGGCCGGGGCCCTGACCGGTGCGCTCGTCGCCCGCCTGACGGCCCGCGGCGGGCGGATCGACTGCGGACGGCCGATCCGGACCGTCCTGGTCGGACCGTCCGGCCGGGCCTCCGGCGTCGTGGACGCGGCCGGCCAGCGGGTCCTCGCCCGCCGGGCGGTGCTCGCCGATGTCGACGCGCCCCGCCTCTACCGCGACCTCGTCGGGGAGGAGCACCTGCCGGCCCGCTTCGTCGCCGACCTCGCCCGGTTCGACTGGGACTTCTCCACCGTCAAGCTGGACTGGGCGCTCGACGGACCGGTGCCGTGGACCGCGCCGGGTGCCCGGTCGGCGGGCACCGTGCACCTCGGCGCCGACGTCGACGGCCTGCGCCGCTACTCCGCCGACCTGACCGCCGGCCGGCTGCCCGGCGACCCGTTCCTGCTGTTCGGGCAGATGACCACGGCCGACCCGACCCGCTCCCCGCCCGGCACCGAGTCCGCCTGGGCCTACACCCACGTGCCGCGCGGCCTGGGATGGGGCCGCGACGAGGTGCTGCGCTGGGCCGACCGGATGCAGCAGGTCGTCGAGGACCACGCGCCCGGGTTCGGGTCGAGGGTGCTGGCCCGCGCCGTCGCCGGGCCCGCGGACCTGCAGGGCCGCGACGGCAACCTCGTCGACGGGGCGATCACCGCGGGCACCTCCGCGGTGCACCAGCAGCTGGTGTTCCGCCCGGTGCCGGGCCTGGGGCGCGCCGACACCCCGGTGCCGGGGCTGTTCCTGGCCGGGGCGTCGGCG
>NZ_WWFY01000286.1:0-1241 GCF_009864975.1 Pseudonocardia sp. SID8383 | reverse complement strand
GGCGACGACCCGGACGCCGGCCCGGCGGGACGCGCGGTCCTCGAGCTCGCGGCGCAGCCGCTGCAGCGCGCGGTGCTGGGCGACGCGGACCGCGCCGGGGGTGGAGCCGAGCGCGTCGGCGGTCTCCTCCGCGCTCAGCCCGACCGCGATGCGCAGCGTGAGGATCTCGACCTGGCGCGGGCCGAGCAGGCCCATGAGCTCGGACAGGCGGTCGTTGCGCTCGGCGTCGAGCACGACCTGCTCCGGGTCGTCCTCGCGGCTGAACCGCTCGGGGAGCTCCTCGACGGCGTCGCAGCGGTTGCGGGCCATCGCCCGGAACGCGTCGGCGACCTTGTGCCGGGCGATGCCGAACACGAACGCCCGGAACGACATCCCCGACGGCCGGTAGGCCGGGAGCACGGAGAGCACGGCCATGCAGACGTCCTGCGCGACGTCGTCGGCCGAGCCGAGGATCGTCTCGCGCCGGCCCAGCCGGGCCCGGCAGAAGCGCTCCACCTGGGGGTGCACCTTAGCCAGGAGCAGCGCGACCGCGCGCTCGTCGCCGGCGACGGCCGCGGCCAGCATCTCCGGCGGGAGGAGGTCCGCCGCCTGCCGGTGGTCGGCCTCCTCGGCGGCGTCCTCGGGTGCGGTCGCGATGGCCACGGGTCCGTCGTGCATCTGCCCAGCTCTCCTCGGTCGCGACCCGGGGCCGCGTCAGGCGCCGGCACCGCCCGCCCGACCCGGGAGAGGTCGGGCGGTGCGACTGTCGCGCTGTCCTCCGCCGGTGGTGGTCGGCGCTGCCGGCAGGTCCGCTCGGCCGCGCCCCGGCCTGCGATCAACCTTTCCGGTGCACCCTTTCGGGGTCAATCAACATGCACAATTTGCGGTATAGGTAGACGGACAGTAGGGGCTTTGGTCCTCATGGGAAGATCTCGGGCACGGACGGACGTCCACCCCTGTCGGAGGAGTGTCCTCCGCCTGCGGGCCGTGACCCGGGCGGAGCGGCCTCGTTGGGCCGGGTGTCACGCTCCGCTCGCCCGAAGGACCGCTCGTGTCTCTGCGTCGCCCGCACCGCCTCCTGCTCGCCGCTCTCGGCACCGTCGCGATCGGTGTGGGGGTGGCCCTGCCGGCGACCGCGGGCCCGGCGCTCCCCCCGGTCACGGTCGGCGAGGACGCCGCCGCGGCGCTGGTGCCCGCGGTGACCGAGGCCCTCGGGCCCGCGCTGGCCGGGACGTGGCTGGCCGACGGACGGCTGATGGTGG
>NZ_WWFY01000285.1:0-1488 GCF_009864975.1 Pseudonocardia sp. SID8383 | reverse complement strand
GGCGGTCGCGGCGGAGCCGTGCTCGGCGGCGGTGACCAGGCCCAGGTGCCGCGAGGGCACCGCCAGCTCGGCCCGGCGCGGGACCGCGCCCAGCACCGGGAGCCCGACCTCCTCGGCCGCGGCCCGGCAGACCTGCGCGTGCCGGTCGGACCCGACCCGGTTCAGGATCACGCCCGCGACCTGCACGGTGCCCCTGTGCGTTCCGCCTGCGCTCCACGCCGTGTCGCCGAAGGAGCGGAAACCGTGCAGCAGCGCGGCCAGCGACCGGGACTGCCCCCGGACGTCGACGACCAGCACCACCGGTGCGCCCAGGGTCGCCGCGACCTGTGCGGTGGACCCGGCGCCGTCGGCGATGCGGCCGTCGAACAGGCCCATCACCCCCTCGACGACGGCGACGTCGGCGTCCCGGGCGCCGTGTCGGGCCAGCGGCGCGAGCCGGTCGGCGCCCTGCAGGACGACGTCGAGGTTCCGGCCCGGGCGGCCCGCGGCGAGGGTGTGGTAGCCGGGGTCGATGTAGTCCGGCCCGATCTTGAACGGTGCGACCCGGGTGCCGCGCCGCGACAGCGCGGCCATCAGCCCGGTCGCGACCGTGGTCTTCCCGCTCCCCGACGACGGCGCCGCGACGACCAGCGCGCGGGCCGTGGTCACCACTCGATCCCCCGCTGACCCTTCTGCCCGGCGTCCATCGGGTGCTTGACCTTCGTGGTCTCCATGACCAGGTCGGCGGCCTCGACCAGGGCCTGCGGGGCGTCCCGGCCGGTGATGATCACGTGCTGCTGCCCGGGCCGGTTGACCAGCACGTCGACGACCTCGTCGACGTCGATCCAGCCCCACTTGAGCGGGTAGGTGAACTCGTCGAGCACGTAGACGCGGTGCGCCTCGGTCCCGATCCGGCGGCGGATCTCGGCCCAGCCCTCGGCGGCGTCGGCGGCGTGGTCGGTCTCGGTGCCGGCCTTGCGCGACCAGGACCAGCCCGAGCCCATCTTGTGCCACTCGACGGGCCCGCCCTGCCCGGTCCGGGAGTGGACCTCGCCCAGGGCGCGGAACGCCTCCTCCTCGCCGACCTTCCACTTCGCGGACTTGACGAACTGGAACACCCCGATCGACCAGCCCTGGTTCCAGCCGCGCAGCGCCATCCCGAACGCGGCGGTCGACTTCCCCTTCATCACCCCGGTGTGCACCACCAGCAGCGGCCGGTTGCGACGCTGGCGGGTGGTGAGCCCGTCGGTGGGCGTGACGGACACCTGTCCCTGCGGCACGGTGGTCTCCTCTCAGGCGGCGCGGGCGGACCGGGTCTCCCGGACCAGGTCGCCCACGCTGTCGGCGGTCAGCTCGTCGAGGGTCACCAGCTCGCCGCCCGCGGCGGCGGCGAGCGGCGCGGCGAGCCCGAGGCGGACGTGGCCCGCCTCGCAGTCGACGACGACGGTGTGCACCCCGTCCGCGGCCAGCAGCCCGGCGGCGCGGCGGGAGTCGGCGACGGGGTCCCCG
>NZ_WWFY01000031.1:0-1493 GCF_009864975.1 Pseudonocardia sp. SID8383 | reverse complement strand
CAGGTGCCGTCGAGGACCGGCGCGGCGGGGCGCCGCAGCCGGGTCCACTCGACGCGGTAGCGCAGGGTGTCGAGCCGGGCCTTCTCCCGGTTGCCGCGCCGCCACGTGGTCAGTGCGGGCAGCAGCGGGGTGGCGACGTCGTCGGCGTCGAGGCCGAGGATGCCGGCGAGCTCGGCGGCGTCCCCGCGCTCGACGGCGGCCCAGAGCTGCCGGTCGGCCGGGTCGGTGTCCTCCCCGGCGGACGCGGCGGCCGCGGGCAGCTGCGGCCAGTAGAACTCGTGCTGGAAGGCGTAGGTCGGCAGGGCGGTGCGGCGGGCACCGGTCCCGTGCAGCAGCGCGGCGGGGTCGAGGTCCAGGCCGTGGACCTGCAGCCGGGCGGCGGCCGTCGCGGCGGCGAGCTCCTCGCCCCGGTCGGCGCGCAGGAAGGGCACCAGCGCGGTGTCGGCGCCGTCCCCGAGGGTCTCGCGGGCCATCGCGGTGAGCGGTGCGTCGGGTCCCAGCTCCAGAAGGACGGTCGCGCCCTGGTCGTGCAGCGTGGTGACGCAGTCGGCGAACCGGACCGCCTCGCGCACGTGCCGCACCCAGTACCCGGGCTCGCACAGCTCGGTGTCGGCGGCCCGGGCGCCGGTGAGGTTGGAGACCACCGGGATCCGGGGCGCGTGGTACTCGATCCGCTCGGCCACGGCCCGGAAGTCCTCGAGCATGCCGTCCATGTGCGGCGAGTGGAACGCGTGGCTGACCCGCAGTGTGCGGGTCCGGCGGCCCTGCTCGGCGAACGTCGCGGCGAGCGCGGCGGTGGCGTCGGCGTCGCCGGAGACGACCACCGATCCCGGCGCGTTCACCGCCGCGATCGACACCCGCTCGTCGAGCAGCGGGGTGACCTCGTCCTCGCCGGCCGCGATCGCGACCATGGCGCCACCGGTGGGCAGCGCCTGCATGAGCCGTGCGCGGGCGGCGACCAGCCGGGCGGCGTCGGCCAGGGTGAACACCCCGGCGACGTACGCGGCGGTGATCTCGCCGATCGAGTGCCCGGCCACGAGGTCGGCCCGCACGCCCCAGCTCTCGACGAGCCGGTACAGCGCGACCTCGACCGCGAACAGCGCGGGCTGGGTCCAGCCGGTCTCGTCGAGCAGCGCGGCCTCCGCGGTGCCCCCCTCGGCGAACACGACCTCGGCGAGCGGCCGCTCGAGCAGCGGGTCCAGCGCGGCGCAGACCTCGTCGAACGCGGCGGCGAACACCGGCTGGGCGGCGTACAGCTCGCGGCCCATCGCGGCGCGCTGGCTGCCCTGGCCGGTGAACAGCACCGCGGTCCGGGCACGCCCGGCGGCCTCCCCCTCCACGACGCGCGGGTCCGGACGTCCGGCGGCGAGCGCGCCGAGCGCGGCGAGCAGGTCCTCGCGGTCACCCGCCAGCACGGCGGCGCGCTGGTCGAAGCGGGTGCGGGTGGTGGCGAGTGAGTGGGCGAGGTCGGCCGTGCGGACGCCCGGGTGGTC
>NZ_WWFY01000284.1:0-1524 GCF_009864975.1 Pseudonocardia sp. SID8383 | reverse complement strand
GCGGGGATCGCGGTGGTGCTGACCACCGGATTCGACCGGCAGGTCACCGACCCGCTGCTGGCCGCGCTCCCCGGGCGCTTCACCGGGCAGCTCGACGCCGTGGTCTGTGCCGAGGAGGTCGCGGCCGGACGGCCCGACCCGGCGATGATCCGGCGCGCGATGGCGCTGACCGGGGTCGCCGACCCGGCGGCCGTGCTGACAGCGGGGGACACCGTGCTCGACGTCGAGGCCGGCCGCAACGCCCGGGCCGGGCGGGTCGTCGCGGTGCTCACCGGGGCGCAGGGTCGCGCCGAGCTCCGCGCGGCGGGGCCGACCGACGTCGTCGACGGGGTCGCGGTGCTCCCCGGTCTGCTCGGGGACACCCGGCGGGCGGGCTGAGCGGGACGGGTCAGAAGTCGTGGCCCGCCTCCGGCGGCGCCCCGGTGATCCGCCGCAGGTGCACCCGGCGCGCGAGCCGGATCAGCGGGCGGATCATCAGCTCGATCGAGCCGACGAGGAACAGCCAGGTCCCCGCGTAGGTGGTGGCCTCGTGGAAGAACAGCACGCTGCCGATCACGAACCACAGCGCGACCAGGATGTCGTTGACGATGCTGAGCACCTCGTACCGCTGCCGGACGACGAGCTCCTCGCGCCCGATGGTGAACGTCAGCGGCCGGTCGTGTGCGGTCCGTCCCATGAGCCGCCGGGTACCCCGCCGACCGGCCGGTCGCACGTCGGGGAAGGGTGAGCACGTGCACACGACCCCGCAGCGCCGGCTCGGTACCGGTGACGCCGTCGTCCTCGGTGTCGGCTCCATGCTCGGTGCGGGGGTGTTCGCGGTGTTCGGGCCCGCCGCGGCGATCGCCGGGACCGCGCTGCTCCCGGCACTGCTGGTGGCCGGGGCGATCGCGACGGCGAACGCGATGTCCTCGGCCTGGCTCGCCGCCCGGTACCCGGAGTCCGGGGGCGCCTACGTGTACGGGCGCCGCAGGCTGGGGGAGACGTGGGGGTTCCTCGCCGGGTGGGCGTTCGTCACCGGCAAGGCCGCCTCGTGCGCCGCGATGGCCCTGACGCTGGGCTCCTACGCGTGGCCGGAACACGCCCGCGCGGTCGCGGCGGCGGCCGTCGTCGCGATGGTGGCGGTCAACCTGCGCGGCATCACCCGCACCGCGCTCGTCACCCGGCTGCTGGTCGTGTGCACCGTCGCCGTGCTGGCGGCGGTGGTCGTCGCCGCGTTCTCCCGGCCGGCCGTCGTCTCCCCGTTCGACGGGTGGGCCGGCGCCGGTCCGCTCGCGGTGCTGCAGGCGGCCGGGCTGCTGTTCTTCGCCTTCGCCGGGTACGCCCGCATCGCCACCCTCGGGGAGGAGGTGCGCGACCCCGCCCGCACCATCCCGCGGGCGATCCCGCTCGCGCTCGGCCTGGTGCTGGTGGTCTACGCCGTCGTCGCGGTCGCGGCGCTGCGGGCCGCCGGTCCGGACGCACTGGCGGCCTCCGCTGCGCCGCTGGCCACCGCGGCCGGGGACCCGACGGCGCCGCTCGTCCGGG
>NZ_WWFY01000283.1:0-1680 GCF_009864975.1 Pseudonocardia sp. SID8383 | reverse complement strand
GGACCCCGCGCCCGCCGGCGGCCGGCCCGCGGTGACCGGGGCACGGTGCTCACCGGGATCGGGTCGTCCGTTTCGGACTCGTCGTCGTCTTCGTCGTGGTCCTCGTCGTGGTCCGCGGCGCCGCGGTCGCCCGGGGGGCCGGGGTCCGCGCGGCGGTGGTCCGCGGTGTGCCCGGGGACCGGGCGACGACCGTGCGGTGGTGGTCGTGGTCGTCGTCGAGTGCGGACACCGGTACCCACCGCGGCCCGGCCGGTGACACGGCCGCCTCGGGCGCAGGGCAGGCGGCCGGGTCCACCTCGAGGTAGTCGTCGCCGTCGGTCTCCAGGACCCCGCACACCTGCCGTTCCGGCCCGGTCGAGCAGGCGGTCAGCGGGGCGCCGGCGACGAGGACCAGTGCGAGCGCGGAGAGCCAGGTCGCGGTCCGCACGGCTCAGACCTGCTCGACGTCGAAGTTGACCAGACCGCCCTGGACCTCGGTCACGGTCGCGCGGACGTCGATCGAGTCCTCGCCGGAGGTGACGCGGCAGCCGACGGCCTGGCCGGTGGTGGGGGCGAGGTCGCCGTCGCAGGTGGTGGCGTCGATCGGGACGCCGGCGTTCTGCGCGACGAGCGAGCCGACGGTGTCCTGCAGCAGCGCCTTCGGCACCGGGCGGGGCTCGGTGGTGATGTCGAAGGAGACGTTGTCCCCGTCGACGGCGGTGACGGTGACGACGGCGCCGACCGGCTGGCCACCGGAGTGGAACTCGCAGGTCCGGCTCGCCCCGACGGTCGCGTCGAGGTCGGTGGCGCAGTCGGCCTTCCCGTTGTCGAGGGAGACGCCCTGCGCACCCAGCTTGCTGACGATCTGCTGCTCGACGCTGTCCGCCGGGACGGAGGCGAGGCTGCAGGCCGTGGTGCCGAACAGGACGGTGCTCGTCGCCGCGGCGATCAGGCCGAGCCGGGCGAGGCTGTGCAGGGTGGCGTTCATGGTGTCTCCTCGGGTGGCGGCCCCGGCGGCCCGGGCGGCCGGTGGGGCGAACACCACGAACTCTGCGGTGGGCCACTGGCACTCCACTTGCAGCGGCCTTGCAGGGTCCTGCACGCGGTCCCGCGGAGCGCGGCTCAGGCGCTCCGGCCCACCATCCGGGTGGCGACGGTGCCGCCGTCACCGAGCTCGTCGAGGACCGCGGCGATCGCCGCCCGCCCACCCGCGACGCCCTCGGTGAACGCGGTGGCGTACCGCTCCGCCGACCCGCCGAGCGCGGCCCGGACCAGGGCGGCGTTGCGCTCGGAGTCCTGCGGATCCATCTCCTCGGGCCGGTAGCCGACCTCGCCGCCGACCACGGACACCGCCCCGAGCAGCCGGGCGCCCCGTACGCCGTCCCCGGACTGCCCCAGCGCGCCCGCGAGTGTGTGCACCGCGACCAGCCAGGACGTCACGTCGGGCTCGCCACCGAGGAACCGCACGAGCGACTCCGCCTCGTCCAGCGCGGCCGGGTCGCCGCGGTCGAGCAGGGTCTTCACCAGGTGCCAGCGCGAGGACCCGTCGGCGAACCCGTGCCCGGCCCGCCGCGCGACGGCCACCGCGGACCGCAGCACGTCCAGCGCCGTCGCCGTGTCCCCGCCGAGGCGCGCGAGGTGCCCGGCGGCCATCAGCGTCTCGGACTCACCGGGGCCGTCCCCGGCCGCGCGCGAGACCGC
>NZ_WWFY01000282.1:0-3350 GCF_009864975.1 Pseudonocardia sp. SID8383 | reverse complement strand
TGGTGGTGCCGGCGCCGCACCGCCACGTCGGCCCCACCCCGGCGCCGCGGACCGCGGCGGCGGCCACCGAGACCACGGCGCCGCTGCCGCGCACCGCGGTCCGGCACAACCTCGAGCCGGCAGGCTGACCCGGCTCAGGTCAGGAGCACGACCTTGCCCGTGACGGTGCGGTCGTCGATGCGCGACAGGGCGGTCGCGGCGTCGTCGAGACCGAAGCGCTCGCTGATCAGCGGGTCGAGCGCGCCGGAACGCAGGTGCGGGAGCAGGGCGTCCCACTCCGAGCGGATGAAGTCCGGGCGTCCCAGCGCGTAGGCACCCCAGCCGACCCCGCGGACGTCGACGTTGTTCAGCAGCAGCCGGTTCACCTTCACCGTCGGGATGTCCCCCGCGGTGAATCCGACGACCATGAGACGGCCGAGCGGGCCGAGGCAGCGCACCGAGTCGGTGAAGCGGTCCCCGCCGACCGGGTCGACGACCATGTCGACTCCCGCACCGCCGGTCAGGCCCTTGACCGCGTCCTTGAACCCGTCGACGCCGACGGTGTGGGCAGCACCCGCGCGCCGGGCGACCTCGGCCTTGGCCTCGGTGGAGGTGACGCCGATGACGGTGGCCCCCATCGCGGCGGCCAGCTGGATCACCGCGGTCCCGATGCCCCCGGCCGCGCCCTGGACGAGCACCGTCTCCCCCGCCCGCAGGCCACCGCGGGTGTCGAGGGTGAAGTGCGCGGTCAGGTAGTTCATCGGCAGGCAGGCGCCCGCCGCGAACTCCACCTCGTCGGGCAGCGGGAAGACGTGCTGCTCGGGAGCGGAGACGGTCTCGGCGAACACCCCGGACATGGTGAACGCGACGACCCGGTCCCCGGCGGTGAACCGGCTGTCCGGGCCCGCCTCGCGCACCGTGCCGGCGCACTCGGAGCCGAGGGTGAACGGCGGCTCCGGCTTGTACTGGTACATCCCCTTGGTCAGCAGGACGTCCGGGAAGTTCACCCCGGCCGCGGCGACGTCGATCAGAACCTCGCCGTCACCGCGGACCGGCGGCTCGACCTCCGCGACACGGACCGCGGACGGCCCGTCCAGCTCGCTGACCTGCACTGCACGCACGTGTGCTCTCCCTCGTGGTCCGACGGCGGTGTCCGCCGGTCATCGAACCACGGGCGCGGGTGATCCACACGGGCCGCGGGGCGCGGGCTACACGGGCTGGGCGTCGCCGTAGCGCGGGGTGCGCGGCTCGGTGAGCGCGTCGCACAGCTCGGAGAGCCGGTTGTCGATGCGGTCCTGCACCCGCTCGAGGGCGTCGAGCTCCAACATGAGGTCCAGGGCGTCACCGGTGGTGCCTCCGGAGAGGACGCGCTCCAGCTCGGCGCGGCGCTCGGCGGCGCGCCGACGGCAGGCGTCCGCGGTGGCCTTGTGGGCGCGCAGCCGGGCACGGGCGGGGTCGGCGAGATCGCGGCCGCCGTTGACGGTGGCGACGCGCTCCTCCAGCAGGTGCGGGTTCACGGGGCCCTCCGATGCGTGGTGGTGGGAACGTCGGCTCGACCGTGACGTGACCGCCGACACATCCCACGCTAGACGATCAGCATGTGCCGCGCATCACATCGGTGTGACATCCGTGGGGAACCGGCCTCGGACGCGCGACGACCCCCGGTGCCGCGGCACCGGGGGTCGTCGGATGTCGGGTCGGGTCAGTCGCCGCGGCGCGGCTGCGGGATGAGCTCCGCCGGGCCGCGACGGCGCTGGGCGACGGCGTCGGTGGTCAGGTGGTAGTGCCCGCGGCGGGACCGCCGGCACAGGTAGGCCCGCTGCGGGCGCCCGCCGAGGGCCTCCAGCTCACGGGCGGCGCTCTCGGCCGCGTCCCGGTCCGGGTAGATGACCTTGCCGTCGCTGCCGGTCGCGGAGGCGCCGAACCGCTCGCGCTCGGAGATCTCGCGCCGCCCGGGGAGGCAGACCTCCGGCCGGCCGGACCGCATCAGCCGCGCGTAGCGGGCCAGCACGCGGCCCCGCTCGCCGTCGACCACACCTCGTCCGGACGGCAGGTTCTCCACCGAGCGCCGTGCCGCGGGGATCATCCCCGGGTGCACCGCCGGAACCCTGTCGAACTGCCCGTCCATGTCGCCTCCACGTCGCCGTCACTTGTGGATCGCTCGACTCATCCTGCCTCGTTACCGCCTGCGGCGGGCTCGCTCGATCGTGTCATCTGTCACGCAGACACCGGCATATCCGCTCACACACTGTGACATCGCGTGCAGATCGGCGTGTCGGCGACGCCGTTCACCGCCGCGTCGGTCGTGTCATCACACCTGTGGGTACGGCCGCGTGCACCAGCCTGTGCGCCCGTCCGGACCGTCCTATCCTGATCTCCCGGGAACGCGCGTGCCCCGGGTCGGGGGACGAAGATGGCGATCCAGCCCGAGACGGGTGTCGGGAACGGGGCGTCCGGCGGCCCGCGGTGGGACGAGGTGTTCACCCCGTCCGACCTGGCCGAGGGCGTGTTCGACGTGCGCTGGGACCTGCGGCCGCGACTACGCCGGTGGCTGGCCGACCAGGGGCTGGCCACCGCGTCGGGGCGCGAGACGCACCGTCCCGCGATCGACGCCTGGGCCATGCTCGACGGCGGTGTGATCGCCGTGTCCGCGGTGAGCCTGCCCGGCACGCCGCCCGGTGCGGTGCCGCTGCCCGGGCAGGAGACCGCCGCCGGCACCACTCCTCCGCGGAACTCCGCGCTGCTGTCCCCGGGTATGCGACTGATCGGGCACCGCACGCTGCGCCTGGTCGTCGCCCGCCTCGGACTGCCCGGTGGCGACGAGCCGCTGCCCGGGGAGCACCGCGACGTGCCCGGCCTGGTCGAGGACCTGTTCGACGCCCGTCGCCGCGACGCCGGGAGCGCCGAGCAGGCCGAGCTGCTCGCCACCTGTACCGACCGGACGTCGCTGCGCTGGGTGGTCGCCGCGCTGCGGCCGTAGGCGCGCGCAGGATCGCGCCGGTACACCTCGTCCGGTTCGACCGGCGTCGACCGTGACGACCTGATCATCACGTGTGATGACCCCGGCGGTCCGTCGACAACGGCTTACCACGGTCGACACATCGTCCGACGGCGACGCACCCGGCGCCCCGTGGCAGGCTCGGCCCTCGTGACGACCTGGACCAGCGACGAGTGCGCCGCCCACTGGGGCGTGCAGGTGGGCACCTGGAACTCCTACGTCTCCCGCGGCCAGGCGCCGGCCCCGCTGCCCGACCCCGGCCCGGGCGGCCGCAAGGTCTGGGACGCCGACGCCGTCCGCGCGTTCTCCCGGCCCGGGGTGGGCCGCCGCCGGGGATCCGCCGAGTCCGCGGCCGTGCTGGAGGAGCTGCGGG
>NZ_WWFY01000281.1:0-2109 GCF_009864975.1 Pseudonocardia sp. SID8383 | reverse complement strand
CGCTCGGCGGCGGCGAGGGTCCGCTCGCGCTCGGCCTTCTCGGTGACGGCCTCGTCGAGCAGGCGCCGGGCGTCGGCGACGGCGGCGACCAGCTCGTCCTCCTGCTCGGCGACCGCGTCGGCCTCGGCCTCGGTCTCGTCCGGGTCGCGGCCGGGGGTGCGCCCCGCCTCGGCCGAGGAGGTGAGGTGGCGGACGCGTTCCTCGGCGAGGCGCACGGTGCCGCGCAGCCGCTCGGCCAGCGCGGAGAGCTGGTACCAGGTGTCCTGGGCGACCTGCAGCCGCGGCGCGTCCGCGGCGAGCGCGGTCTCCAGCTCGTCCTGGCGCTCGCGGGCGACGTCGAGCTGCTCCTCGACCTCGGCGCGGCGGCGCCGCGCCTGCTCCTGGGACGCCTCCTCACGCCGGGTCTCCTCGGACAGGGTCACGTAGTCGTCGGCGGCGAGGCGGAGCCGGGCGTCGCGCAGCTCGGTCTGCACGGCCTGGGCGCGGCGGGCGATCTCGGCCTGGCGGCCCAGCGGCTTGAGCTGGCGGCGCAGCTCGGCGGTGAGGTCGGTGAGCCGGGTGAGGTTGGCCTGCATCGCGTCGAGCTTGCGGAGCGCCTTCTCCTTGCGCTTGTCGTGCTTGAGGACCCCGGCGGCCTCCTCGATGTAGGAGCGGCGGTCCTCCGGCTTGGACTGCAGCACCCCGTCGAGCTGGCCCTGCCCGACGATGACGTGCATCTCCCGGCCGATGCCCGAGTCGCTGAGCAGCTCCTGCACGTCGAGCAGCCGGGCGCGGGAGCCGTTGATCTCGTACTCGCCGGCGCCGTCGCGGAACATCCGGCGGGTCACCGAGACCTCGGAGTAGTCGATCGGCAGGGCGCCGTCGGAGTTGTCGATGGTGAGGGTGACCTCGGCGCGGCCCAGCGCCGCCCGGCCGGACGTGCCGGCGAAGATCACGTCCTCCATCTTGCCGCCGCGCAGCGCCTTGGCGCCCTGCTCGCCGAGCACCCAGCTGATCGCGTCGACGACATTGGACTTGCCCGAGCCGTTCGGCCCGACGACGCAGGTGATCCCGGGCTCCAGGCGCAGCGTGGTGGCCGAGGCGAAGGACTTGAAGCCCTTCATCGTCAGCGTCTTGAGGTGCACGGGCGGGGATCTCCAGGGGCGCGGGGGCGACCAGGGTAGCCGGGCGGGCCGCCGTGCCCGACGGCCCGCCCGCGCACCCTCAGCCGGTGGGGGCGGAGGCGTTGACCAGCCAGCGGACGCCGAAGCGGTCGGTGAGCTGGCCGAACTCGTCGCCCCACATCTGCTTCTCCATCGCGACGTCGACGACGCCGCCCTCGGCGAGCCCGGCGAAGAAGCCACGCAGCTTCTCCGGGTCGTCGCCGGACAGGCTGACCGAGATGCCCGACGGGGCCCCGGTGGGGTGCCGCGGGTCGCCGTCGGAGGCCATGAGCGCGAAGCCGTCGGGGGTGCCGAGGTAGGCGTGCATGACGCCGTCCGGCGGCGGGACGGGGCCCTCGGCGCCCATGTCACCGAAGGTCATGATCTGCAGCTCGCCGCCCAGCACGGAGCGGTAGAACTCCATCGCCTCCCGCGCACGGTGGTCGAAGTGCAGGTACGGGGTCATCTGGACGGGCATCGGGACCTCCGGGGTCGGTGTGGGCACAGGTGTAGACCCCCGCACCGACAGAACTGAGCGGTCAGGCCTCGATGAACCCGGAGAATGCTCCGGACGGCTCAGCCCACTGCTCCGACACCGACGCCACCCGCCCCGGGGTGTCCCCGCCGCGCAGCAGCTCCAGCAGACGGTCGCAGGCGGCGCGGTCACCCTCCGCGGTCACCGCGACCCGGCCGTCGGACAGGTTGCGGGCCTGGCCGACGAGGCCGAGCTCGAGCGCCCGCGACCGCGTCCACCAGCGGAAACCGACGCCCTGCACCTGCCCCTGGACCCATGCGATCAGCCGAACGGTCGAATCCGTGTTGCCACTCACAGTGCTGGTACGTTACGCGGCCGTGACCCGACGACGCACACCGCGCGCCGCGAGCGCCGTGCTCGGCGGGGTGGGGGCCGGCGCCGTGCTGGCCATGGCCGCCCCGCTCGCCGCACCGGCGCTCACGGCAGTGGGCT
>NZ_WWFY01000280.1:0-2552 GCF_009864975.1 Pseudonocardia sp. SID8383 | reverse complement strand
CTCGGCGAACGCGTCCTCCGCCTCCGCGGCGCGCGCGTCGCCGCCCGCGAGCTCCTGGGCGGCCGCCGCGGTGGCGGCGCGGCCCTCGATGCGGTCGCGCACGTAGGAGAACGTGGGGACGCCGTCGTCGGTGTAGTCGGTGACGGGCTCGACCGGCTCGGGGACGGCAGGGTCGGGCAGGGCCGGTTCCGGGTCGGGGACGGCGGGCAGGTGGGTCGGGTCGGTCATCGGGCCTCCTCGGTTCCGCCCTCGACGGTAGGCGATGAGAACGCCCCCGGTGGGCGGTCCTCACCGGTATGACGACCTTCGCGCTCGTCCCCGGGGCGGGGACCGACACCTGGTACTGGCGTCCGCTGGAACGGGAGCTGACCCGGCGCGGCCACCGCGCGGTGCCGGTCGAGCTGCCCTGCGACGACGACGCCGCCGGGCTAGAGACCTATGCCGACGCCGTCGTGGCCGCGGTCGGCGGTGCCGACGACCTCGTGGTCGTCGCGCACTCCTTCGGCGGGTTCAGCGCACCGCTGGTGTGCGACCGGGTCGCGGTGCGTGGGCTCGTCCTGGTGACGGCGATGGTGCCGCTGCCGGGCGAGTCCGCGGCGCAGTGGGGCGACGCGACCGGCGCCGGGGCGGCGCTCGCGGAGCAGGACGCCCGCGACGGGCGCGACCCCGACGACGTCGTCGGGCTCTTCTACCACGACGTCGACGAGTCGGTGGCGAACGAGGCACTGCGTCACGAGCGCGACCAGTCCACGACGCCGTGGACCCAGCCGTGGCCGCGTGCGGCCTGGCCGGACGTGCCGACCCGGTATCTGCTGTGCCGCGAGGACAAGCTGTTCCCGGCCGCGTTCGTCCGGACGATGCTCGCCCGGCGGCTGCGCGGCGTCGTGCCCGAGATGGTCCCCGGCGGGCACCACCCGATGCTGTCGCACCCCGGCGCGCTGGCCGCGGCGGTGCTCGGTCGCTGACGGCAGGCGATGATGGCGCCGTGGCGCGCACGCGGATCCGGGAGCTGGTGGTGGTGCACGACGCGGCCTGCGCGCCGTGCTCGCGGATCGCACGGGAGCTGCCGGGCTGCGTGACCGTCCGGGTCCGTGCGCGGTCCTGCCACGAGCCGCGGCTGGCAGAGATCTACCCGAACCTGCCGGCCGCCGTCGCCGGGTGCCGGGCGCCGGCGGTCGGTGTGCTCCGCACCGACGGGCAGGTCCGCTGGTGGACCGGGATGCGCGGGATCGTCGGGCTGGCGCCGGTCCTGCGGCCCGGGGCGCTGCCGGTCGCGGTCCGGCTGCTGCGGGAGGCGGCCGCGGTGCGGCGCTGAGGTCCGGCCCCGGTGAGCCGGTCACGGCCGCACCGGAGATCCTGGTCGGGTCAGACGCGCCGACCGACCGGAGGGCCCACCCGTGGACACCGCCGCCAGCCCGCTCGACCACGGGCCCGCCCTGCTGTTCTGCCCCGGCAACCGGCCCGATCGGTTCGCCAAGGCGCTCGCCGCCGCCGACGCCGTCATCCTCGACCTGGAGGACGCCGTCGGCCCGGACGACAAGGACGGCGCCCGGGACTCCGTCGTCGCCGCGCTGGCGGAGCTGGACCGCACCCGGGTGGTCGTGCGGGTCAACGCGCCCGGCGCCCCCGCCCACGACGGCGACGTCGCCGCGCTGGCCGCCTACCCCGACCTCACGCTGATGCTGCCGATGGCGACGAGCGCCGCCGCGGTGGAGGCGCTGGCCCCGCACCCGGTGATCGCGCTGTGCGAGACCGCGCACGGAGTGCTGGAGGCGCCGTCGATCGCCCGGGCGTCGAACTGCGCAGGCCTGATGTGGGGCAGCGAGGACCTGCTCGCCGACCTGGGCGGGCGCACCGGGCGCGCGGCCGGCGGCGGTTACGGCCCGGCCCTCACCGAGGCCCGCACCCGGATCCTCTACGCAGCCCGCGCCGCGGGCCCGGCCCCGGTCGACACCGTGCTCACCGACATCGCCGACACCGACACCCTGCTCACCGACACCGCCGACGCGGCGGACGCGGGGTTCGCGGCGAAGGTGTGCATCCACCCGTCGCAGGTGGAGGTCGTGCGCCGCGGGTTCCGGCCCGGCGACGCCGAGACCGAGCACGCCCGCGCCCTGCTCGCCGAGGCGGAGCGGCACCCCGGCGTCTTCCGGTTCGGCGGGGAGATGGTCGACGCACCGGTGCTCGCCCGGGCCCGGGCGACGCTACGGCTGGCCGAGGCATAGACGGCGCCGATCGCAGCGCTCGGATGCATCGACCTACGGGCACGGCGGCCCGGCGATGACTACCGTGGGCGCCGTGACGATCTCCGGGTACGGGTCGTGGCCGACACCGGTCACGTCCGAAGTGGTGGTGACGGCCGCGGTGCGGCTCGGGGAGGTCCGCCCCGACGGTGCGCCCGGCACCGAGGACACCGGCGTGGTCTGGGCCGAGGGCCGCGCCGCGGAGGGCGGCCGGACCCAGCTGGTGCGCCGTACCGGCGGCGACGCCGCGGGCTCGCGCACCGATCTGCTGCCCGAGGGCGCGAACGCCCGCTCGGCGGTCCACGAGTA
>NZ_WWFY01000279.1:0-3071 GCF_009864975.1 Pseudonocardia sp. SID8383 | reverse complement strand
CTCAGGGCCCGGCCGGTCGGCTGCTGGGTCGAGGCGGTGCTGCACGGACCCGGCGGCCGGGGCCGGGTGCAGCACGCCCTCGCGCTCGGCGGCTGACCCGCCGGGGGAGTACCGGTCAGGTCGCGGGCGGCAGCGGGGGGGCGGGCGGCTCGTGCGGCGGCTCGTCGCCGGACTTCCCGCCCGGCTTGTCGTCCCCACCGCCGGCGAGGAAACGCTCGAACTCCGCGGCCAGCTCGTCGCCGCTGGGCAGCTCGCCGCCCTCCAGGCCGTCCCGCAGGTTACCGGACTCCCGGGCCGCGACGACCTGGTCGTACTGCTCCTCCAGCGCCGCGACGACCTGCCCGACCTCCTCCGACGCCGCCATCTGCTCGGCGATCTCGGACTCGGCCTGTTCGGCGGCGCGGGTCAGCGTCTCGGTCGGCAGGTAGAGCCCCGCCGACAGCCCCGCGTGGTCCAGCAGCACCCGTGCGGCCTGCGGGTACGCCGAGCGCGACAGGTAGTGCGGCACGTGCACGGCGTAGCCCACGACGTCCTGCCCGGCCTGCCCGAGGCGGTACTCCAGCAACGCCGCGGCACTGCCCGGGACGTCGGCGGTCGCGAACCACGGGGTGTGGCCCTCCACCAGCTCCGGGCGGGTGCCGTGCGCGGTCACTCCGATCGGACGCGTGTGCGGCACGGCCATCGGGATGCCCTGCAACGTGATCACCAGCCGGATCCCGAGCTGCTCGACCAGCAGCCCGACCGCGGCGACGAACCGCTCCCACTGCATGTCCGGCTCCGGACCGGCGAGCAGCAGGTACTGCGTGTCCCCGGTGTCGGTCAGCGCGACGACGTCGAGCTCCGGCGGGTCGTAGTCGGCCCAGCGGTCGGTCTCGAACCGCAGTGGCGGGCGTCGCGACCGGTAGTCCACGAGCTGGTCGACGTCGAACCGGGCCACCCGGACCGCCTCGCGTTCGTCGGTCAGCGCGCCGACCGCGAGCGCACCCGCGTTCCCGGCGTCGACGAAACCGTCCAGCACGACGATCAGGACCGGCTCGTCGAGCGCCGGCGCGGCCGGGTCGACCTGGTACAGCTGAGCGGGATCGAGCACCGGCGTCCTCCGAGTCGTGGCGTGCACCGCGACCCTATCCGGAGCCACCTACGGCCTGCCCGGTCGCGGTGTGACCATCGCCCCCCTGTGACGCGGCCCTGCCGGGACACCCCGCCCGTCCGGGATGGACCAGAATGGTCGTTCGTCATGCACACGTCACGTCGCGCTTACCTCGTCTGGTCCGCCGGTCTGTTCGCCTACGTCGTGGCGGTGCTGCAACGCAGCTCGTTCGGCGTCTCCGGGCTGGAGGCGGCGGACCGGTTCGGTGCGTCCCCGACCGTGCTCGCCGGGTTCCTCGTCCTGCAGCTGCTGGTCTACGCCGTCCTCCAGGTGCCGGTCGGGCTCCTGCTCGACCGGTTCGGCGCCCGCACCATGGTGCTCGCCGGCGCCGTGACCATGACCGCGGCGCAGGTGCTCGTCGCACTCGCCACCTCGCTGCCGCTGGCCATCGCCGCCCGCGTGCTCGTCGGCGTCGGCGACGCCCTGACCTTCATCTCGGTGCTGTCGGTGCTGTCCACCTGGTTCGCGCCGCGCAGGGTCCCGCTGATGACGCAGATCACGGCGCTGCTCGGCCAGTTCGGCCAGGTGCTCTCCGCGATCCCGCTCGCCACCGTCCTGCACGCCTACGGCTGGACGACCGCGTTCCTGTCCGCCGCCGGGATCGGCGTCGTCGCCGCGGTCGCGGTGCTCGCCGTGTTCCGCGACCGCCCGCCCGGCAGCCCGGCCCCGGCCCCGGCGAGCAGCCCCCGCGAGGTCGTCGACGGGCTCACGGGCGCCTGGGCGCACCCGGGCACCCGCCTCGGGCTCTGGTCGCACGCCGGCACCCAGTTCTCCGGCCTGGTGTTCGCGCTGCTGTGGGGCGTGCCCTACCTCGTCGCCGGGCAGGGGATGACGCCCACCGGCGCCTCGGTGATGCTGACCGTGCTCGTCCTCGCCGGCGCCGTCGTCGGCCCGATGTTCGGCGAGTTCACCGCCCGCCACCCGCTGCGCCGCTCCTGGCTCGTGCTGTCGGTCATCGGCGCGACCGCGCTCGTGTGGACGGTCGTGCTGCTCGTCCCGCCGCCCGCGCCGCTGTGGCTGCTCGTGCTGCTCGTGGTGGTGCTCGCCGCGAACGGTCCCTGCTCCGCCGTCGGCTTCGACTACGCCCGCACCTTCAACCCCGCGCACCGGCGCGGCACCGCCGTCGGGATCGTCAACGTCGGCGGGTTCACCGCCTCGCTCACCACCACACTCCTGGTCGGGCTCGTGCTCAGCGTGTCGGGCGGCTACACCCCCGAGGCGTTCCGGCTGGCCTGGCTCGTGCAGTTCCCGATCTGGGCGCTCACCGCCGTCGCGGTCGTCCTCGCGCGGCGCAAGGCCCGCCGGGTGATGGCCGCCGAGGGCACCGTCGTCCCGCCGCTGCGGGAGGCGCTGCGCCGCAACCGGCGCCGGCGACAGGCCCGGTAGACGACGACGGGGGCGGGACCATCGCGGTCCCGCCCCCGTCGCACACGGAGCGGTCTGCCCGTCCGGCGGGCCTCACCCGGTGTCGTCTGCTCGCTCGGCGAGCCTCACTCGGCCAGCAGCCGGTACAGCGCCTTGCGGGCCTCGGTCAGCGCCTCGGTCGCCGACGCCACCTGCGCCTCGGAGCCGGCCTCGGCGACCTGCCGCGCGGCGGCGGCGAGCCGGCCGAGCTCGGTGACCAGGCCGGTCGCCGGGTCCGACTCGGCGGCCTCGGCGTCCTCGGCGAAGGGCGCCCACACCGCGTCGAGCTCGGCGCGGTGCTCCTCGACGTGCCGGGTGCCCTCCTCGGTCAGGTGGACGACCCGACGGCCCTCGGTCTGCTCGGACCGGACCAGGCCCTCGTCCTCCAGCTGGGACAGCATCGGGTACACCGAGCCGGGGCTCGGCTTCCACTGCCCACCGGAGCGGCCGGTGATCTCCTGGATGATCTCGTAGCCGTGCCGCGGGCCGTCGGCGACGACCGCGAGCACTGCGGTGC
>NZ_WWFY01000278.1:0-3991 GCF_009864975.1 Pseudonocardia sp. SID8383 | reverse complement strand
GGCCTCGGGCGGCGCGGGGGCCGCCGGTGGCGGCGCGTCCGCGGCGGGCGGGGCGCCGTTCCTCACCCTCAACGACCTGCAGACCTATCAGCTGATCGTCCCGTTCGAGGAGAGCGACGCCGCGCGGGTCGCGCCGAACCAGACCGTCGACGTCACCGTCGACGCGCTGCCCGGGGTGAGCCTGCCGGCGACCGTGGTGGCCGTCGCGCCGACCGCGACGCAGCTGTCGGGCGTCGTGAGCTACTACGCGACCGTCGTGCTGAACCGCACCGACCCGCAGCTGCGCGACGGCCAGACCGCGCAGGCCGACGTGCGCACCGAGGCCCGCAACGGGGTGCTGCGGGTGCCGAACACCGCCGTCCGGCAGGAGGGCGGCCGCTCGGTCGTCGACGTGCCCGGCGACGACGGCGCCGCGGTGACCCGGCAGTTCGTCCCCGGCCTGGTGGGCGACCAGTTCACCGAGGTGCGGTCCGGCCTCGACGACGGCCAGCAGGTCCTGCTGCCGCAGGCCACCGTCGAGGCGACGCCGGGCCGTCCTGGCGGCGGGCCCGGCGGGGGTGGCCAGGGCGGGAACTGACCGCCGCGGGATCACGCTCGGCGGCCCGCTCGCCCGTTCACCGAGTCACGGGTGTCGGTCGTTCGGTCCCGCAACGATCACTGCCAGGCTGGCCCACGCACATCCGTAGGACGCGGCCCCGGGCCGCATCGGGAAGGAGCAGTCGTGGGCGACATCGCCGGCAAGGTCGACAAGGCGTACGAGGGCAAGGGCGTCGAGGAGCTGGCCGACGCCCCCGTCGACGCGCTGAAGGGCGTCTCCGAGGGCGACGCGAAGCTCCTCAAGGAGGCGTTCAACATCACGACCGTCCGTGACCTGGGCACCAACAAGTTCTTCCTCTGGGCGCAGGCGATCAGCAAGCTCGCGGACTGAGCACCCCGGTGCGGGGCGGTGCGGGCGCCACCGCCCCGCACCGCCCCGCACCCCGCGGCGGACACACACTCTTCACACGGTTACCCCGCGCGGCCCTACCCCGGTCCGGCCCGCACTCCCTAGCTTGTCCCCACACCGACGGTTCCGTCGGCGAGGACGTGCCCGGGAGGACGCCATGGCCCACGATCCGTCGGAGTACCTGGAACGACGACAGCTGCGGACCGGGGCGGCGGGCTGGGTCCTGCTCGCCGGGCTCGGCGTCAGCTACGTCATCTCCGGCGACTACTCCGGCTGGAACTTCGGCCTCGCCCAGGGCGGGTTCGGCGGGCTGCTGATCGCCGGTGTCGTCATCGCGGGCATGTACTTCGCGATGGTGCTGGGCATGGCCGAGCTGTCCTCGGCGCTGCCCGCCGCGGGCGGCGGCTACACCTTCGCCCGCCGCGCGCTGGGCCCGTGGGGCGGGTTCGCGACCGGCACCGCGATCCTCATCGAGTACGCCATCGCCCCCGCGGCGATCGCCACCTTCATCGGCGCCTACGTCGAGTCACTCGGCCTGTTCGGGATCACCGACGGCTGGTGGGTCTACCTCGCCGCCTACCTGGTGTTCATCGGTATCCACATCGCCGGGGTCGGCGAGGCCCTCAAGGTCATGTTCGTGATCACCGCGATCGCCGTTCTCGGGCTGCTGATCTTCGCCGTCGCCGCCGTGCCGCTGTTCGACGCCGCGAACCTCGTCGACATCGCGCCGACCGCGGCCGCCGGGGCGTCACCGTTCCTGCCGTTCGGCTACCTGGGGATCTGGTCGGCGGTGCCGTTCGCGATCTGGTTCTTCCTCGCGCTGGAGGGCGTCCCGCTGGCCGCGGAGGAGGCACGCGACCCCGAGCGCAACGTGCCCCGCGGGATCGTCGCCGCGATGCTGGTCCTGCTCGTCACCGGGGCGCTGGTGCTGGTCCTCGCGACCGGCGCGCTCGGCGCGCAGGCGCTGTCGGAGTCGGGCAACCCGCTCGTCGAGGCGCTCGGCGGGTCGACCGCCGGGGTCGTCGTCAACTACGTCGGTCTGGCCGGGCTCGTCGCGAGCTTCTTCTCCATCATCTACGCCTACTCCCGCCAGACCTTCGCGCTGTCGCGTGCCGGGTACCTGCCGCGGGTGCTGTCGGTGACCAACAGCCGCAAGGCGCCCACCCTCGCCCTGATCGTCCCCGGCGCGATCGGGTTCCTGCTCTCGCTGACCGGGCAGGGGGACGTGCTGCTGAACATGGCGGTCTTCGGGGCCGCGCTGTCGTACGTGCTGATGATGGTCAGCCACATCGTGCTGCGCCGGACCGCGCCGGAGATGCCGCGGCCCTACCGGACCCCCGGCGGCGTCGTCACGACCGGGTTCGCGCTGGTCGTCGCCGTGCTCGCCGTCATCGCGACGTTCCTCGTCGACCCGGTCGCGGCGGGCGCGACCCTCGGCGCCTTCGCCCTGTTCATGCTGTACTTCGCGCTCTACTCCCGACACCACCTGGTCGCCGCGGCCCCCGACGAGGAATTCGCGGCGCTGGCACAGGCGGAGGCCGAGCTCACGTGACGACCCGCAGGGCCTCCGTCGGGGGGCACACCCACGAGTTCGCGGACCTGCGGGCGCTGCTGGCCGCCGCCACCCCGGAACGCTCCGGGGACGTGCTGGCCGGTGTCGCCGCCCGCTCGGAGTCCGAGCGCGTGGCCGCCCAGACGGTGCTCGCCGACCTGCCGCTCGCGACGTTCCTGACCGAGCAGGTCGTCCCCTACGAGGACGACGAGGTGACCCGGTTGATCGTCGACTCGCACGACCGCGCGGCGTTCGCCCCGGTCGCGTCGATGACCGTCGGCGGGTTCCGTGAGCACCTGCTCGACCCGTCCACCGACACCACCGCACTCGCGCCCGGCCTGACCCCGGAGATGGTCGCGGCGACGGCCAAGCTGATGCGGCTGCAGGACCTGATCGCCGTCGCGCGGCGCACCCCGGTCGTCACCGCGTTCCGCTCGACGGTCGGGCTGCCCGGCACGATGGCGACCCGGCTGCAGCCCAACCACCCCACCGACGACCCGGCCGGGGTGACCGCGTCCATCGTCGACGGGCTGCTGCTCGGCTGCGGCGACGCCGTCATCGGCATCAACCCGGCGACCGACTCGCCGCAGCGCACCACCGACCTGCTGCACCTGATCGACGAGGTGCGCACCCGCTACGACATCCCCACCCAGTCCTGCGTGCTCGCCCACGTCACGACCTCCATCGAGATCATGGAGCGCGGTGCCCCGGTGGACCTGGTGTTCCAGTCCGTCGCCGGCACCGAGGCGGCGAACACCGGGTTCGGGGTGACCCTGGCGATGCTGCGCGAGGCACACGACGCGGCGCTGTCGCTGGGCCGGGGCACCGTCGGCACGAACTGCATGTACTTCGAGACCGGGCAGGGCTCCGCGCTGTCCGCCGACGCCCACCACGGCGTCGACCAGCAGACCCTCGAAGCCCGCGCCTACGCCGTGTGCCGGGCGTTCGACCCGCTTCTGGTCAACACCGTCGTCGGGTTCATCGGGCCGGAGTACCTCCACGACGGCAAGCAGATCACCCGCGCCGGTCTGGAGGACCACCTGTGCGGGAAGCTGCTGGGTGTCCCGATGGGCGTCGACGTCTGCTACACCAACCACGCCGAGGCCGACGCCGACGACACCGACGCCCTGCTCACCCTGCTCGGCGCGGCCGGTTGCTCATTCGTGATCTGCGTGCCCGGCGGCGACGACGTGATGCTCCACTACCAGTCGCTGTCCTTCCACGACGCGCTCTACGCCCGTCAGGTGCTGGGCCTGCGTCCCGCCCCCGAGTTCGAGGGGTGGCTGTCCACCATGGACATGCTGGCACCGGACGGACGGCTCAAGGAGCTGGCCCCCGCGGCGGTCCGTGCGCTGACGGCAGGTGTGGGGTGAGCGCGGCGGACCCGCTGGAGCTGCTGCGGGCCTCCACCCGGGCGCGGGTGGCGCTCGGGCGGGCCGGGGACGCGCTGCCGACCGCGCGGCTGCTGGAGCTGCGCGCCGCGCACGCCGCGG
>NZ_WWFY01000277.1:0-9813 GCF_009864975.1 Pseudonocardia sp. SID8383 | reverse complement strand
TGCACCGCGGGACCGGCCGGGCCCGGGTGGGCCGCAGGACCGTCGGGGCGCGGGTGGGCACCGTGACCGGCGGGGGCCGGGTGGACTCCGTGACCGGCGGGGTCCGGGTGGGCTCCGTGACCGGTGGGGACCGGGGTTACGCCGTGACCGGCGGGGGCCGGGTGGGCACCGTGGCCGGTGGGGAGCGGCGCCGGCAGGCCCTCGGGCACCGCACGTTGCAGTCCGGCCCCGGTCAGCGCCCGGACCGACATCTGCGCATGCCCGGCGGCGTCGGGGCGTTCGCGGCCCAGGACGGAGCCGAGGTAGCCGAGCAGGAAGCCCGCCGGGACCGACACCAGGCCCGGGTTCGCCAGCGGGAACCACGCGAAGTCGAGGTCGGGCAGCATCGCCGTCGGCGCCCCGGACACCGCGGGCGAGAACACGATGAGCGTCAGCGTGACGGTGAGGCCGCCGTACATGCTCCACAGGGCACCGGTCGTGGTGAACCCCTTCCAGAACAGCGAGTACAGCAGCGTCGGCAGGTTCGCCGAGGCGGCCATCGCGAAGGTCAGGGCGGCCAGGAACGCGATGTTCTGGCCGTTGGCCAGGATGCCCCCGGCGATGCCGACGAGCCCGATGACGACGGTGGTCAGCCGGGCGACGCGGACCTCCTCGGCCGCGGTGGCCTGCCCGCGGCGCAGCAGCTGGGCGTACACGTCGTGGGCGAACGCGGCCGCGGCGGTGATCATCAGACCGGCGACGACCGCGAGGATCGTCGCGAAGGCGACCGCCGAGACCAGCGCCAGCATCACCGGCCCGCCGATCTGCAGTGCCAGCAGCGGCGCCGCCGAGTTCACCCCGCCTGGCGCGGCGAGGATCGCCTCCGGCCCGACCAGCGCCGTGGCGCCGTACCCGAGCGCCAGTACCAGCAGGAAGAACGCGCCGATCAGCCAGATCGCCCACACGACCGACTTCCGGGCCTGCCGGGCGTCGGGGACGGTGTAGAAGCGCATGAGGATGTGCGGGAGCCCGGCCACACCGAGGACACCGCCGACGGCCAGTGACAGCAGGTCCAGGTTGGCCGTCAGGCCACCGCCGTACAGCAGCCCCGGGGACAGCACGGCCTCGCCGCGCGGGTGGTTCGCGACCGCCGCGGTCAGCAGCGCGGGCAGGCTCAGACCGGTCGTGCCGAGCACGAACGCGGCCATGATCATCCCGGTCGCCAGCAGCAGGACCGCCTTCACGATCTGGATCCAGGTCGCGCCGCTCATCCCGCCGATCAGCACGTACCCGATGACCACGGCCCCGACCCCGGCGATCGTCGCGGACTGCCCGGCGCGGTCGGTGATGTTCAGCAGCAGCGCGAGCAGGCCGCCCGCGCCCGCGAGCTGGCCGAGCAGGTACAGCGTGGAGATCACCACCGCCGAGGTCGCGGCGGCCGCGCGCACCGGGCGCTGCCGCAACCGGTAGCTGAGGACGTCGGCCATCGTGTAGCGACCGGTGTTGCGCAGCATCTCGGCGACGAAGAACAGCGCCACCAGCCAGGCGACGAAGGCGACGACGGCGTAGAGGAACCCGTCGGGACCGGCGACGGCGACCGCGCCGACGATGCCGAGGAACGTCGCGGCCGACAGGAAGTCCCCGGACAGGGCCAGGCCGTTCTCCGGACCGGTGAAGCCGCTGCCCGCGGTGTAGTAGTCCCGGGCCGCCGACGAGCGCCGCCGCACCCGCAGCACCAGGACGAAGGCCAGGAGGATGAACGACGAGAAGACCAGGATGTTGAGCAGCGGGTCCCCGGGGGCCGGGGACACGGCCGCGACGGCTGCGGTCACCGGTGGCCCCGCTCGAGACGCTCACGGATCTCGTCGGCGAGCGGGTCGAGCCGGCGGCCGGCGTACCGGACGTACAGCGCGGTGATCGCGAACGTCGTGACGAACTGCCCGATGGCCAGCACCAGCGCCAGCGTGAGGTCGCCGAGCACCCGGGTGCCGAGCAGCCCGGGCGCCCAGGCGCTGAGCCCCACGAACAGGAACAGCCAGCCCAGGAAGCCCGCGGTCGCCGGCAGCACGAAACGCAGCAGGCGCGCGCGGAGCTCGCGGAAGTCCTCGCTCGCCTCGGCCGTGGTCCAGACGTCGGGGCCCGCCGTCACCCCCGCGCGGTCCGGTGACACGGGGACGTGGCTGGGGGACGGCATCGTCGCCGGCGAACGGTTCACACTGTGCGTAACGGACGGAGACACCGAGAGTTACGTTTCGTCACGAATGCGGCACGCGGACGCAGGAAGATCTGTCACGTCCCGTCAGCCACCTGACGCCGTTCGGGGTCGCATGCGACCCCGGCCGGGCCGGGTCAGCTGCCCCGGCGGACGTCGAGGACGAGGTCCCGCTCGGGCGGCGGGTCCGTGGTGATCATCAGTGCCGCTCCCGCGAGCAGCCGGCGGGCGGTGGGGAGCCGGGCGTCGTCGTCGGTGTGCAGCTCGGCGAGCGGGGTGCCGGGACGGACCTCGTCGCCCGGGTCGACCAGCAGCCGGACCCCGGCCCCGGCCTGTACCGGGTCCTCCTTGCGGGCGCGCCCGGCTCCGAGCTTCCAGGCCGCCGTGCCGACGGCGAGCGCGTCGGCCCCGGCGAAGATCCCGGACCGCTCGGCGACGACCGTCTCGACGTGCGTGGCCACCGGCAGCGGTGCGGACGGGTCCCCGCCCTGCGCGGCGATCATCCGCTCCCACACGTCGTACGCGGCACCGGAGGCGAGCACGGCGGCCGGGTCGGCGTCGGGCAGACCGGCGAGGGCGAGCATCTCCGTGGCCAGCGCGACGGTGAGCGACACCAGGTCGGCCGGTCCCCCACCACGCAGCACCTCGACCGACTCGGCGACCTCCAGGGCGTTGCCGACGCAGCGGCCCAGCGGGCGGGACATGTCGGTGAGCAGCGCGGTGGTCGGGAGGCCGTGGGCGGCCCCGATCGCGGTCATCGCGTCGGCGAGCTCCCCGGCGCGCGGCAGGGTCTTCATGAACGCGCCGGACCCCACCTTCACGTCGAGGACCAGCCCGCCGGTGCCCTCGGCGAGCTTCTTGCTCATGATCGAGCTGGCGATCAGCGGGACGGACTCGACGGTGCCGGTGACGTCGCGCAGCGCGTAGAGCCGCTTGTCGGCGGGGGCGAGCGTGGGCGTCGTCGCGCAGACGACCGCGCCGACCTCGCGCAGCTGCGCGGTGATCTCGTCGGTGGTCAGCGAGGCGCGCCAGCCGGGGACGGCCTCCAGCTTGTCCAGGGTGCCGCCGGTGTGGCCGAGCCCGCGTCCGGACAGCTGCGGCACCGCCGCCCCGCAGGCCGCGACGAGCGGCGCCAGCGGCAGCGTGATCTTGTCCCCGACGCCGCCGGTGGAGTGCTTGTCGACCAGCGGGCGTCCGACGTCGCCGAAGTCGAGGACCTCGCCGGAGTCGATCATCGCCTGGGTCCAGTGCGCGATCTCGCCGGGCTCCATGCCGTTGAGCAGGATCGCCATGGCCAGCGCGGCCATCTGCTCGTCGGCCACCTCGCCGCGGGTGTAGGCGTCGACCACCCAGTCGATCTGGGCCCTCGACAGCGTGCGGCAGTCGCGCTTGGCCGCGATGACCTCGACCGCGGAGAAGCTCACGGGAGATCCTCCGGGCCGAACGCGTCGGGCAGCACCTCGGTGAACGGCAGCACCCCGCGCGGGGTGTCGCAGAGCAGGGCGGCGCCGCCGAACTCGTGGAGCACCTGGCGGCAGCGTCCGCACGGCATGAGCAGGTCGCCGTCGCCGGAGCGGCAGGCGACCGCGAGCAGCCGTCCGCCGCCGGAGAGGCGCAGCTGCCCGGCGAGGGTCACCTCGGCGCAGACGCCGAGACCGTAGGAGGCGTTCTCGACGTTGCAGCCGGTGACCACCCGCCCGTCGTCGACGAGTGCGGCCGCGCCGACGCGCAGCCGGGAGTACGGCGCGTACGCCCAGGCCGCGGCCTGCACCGCGGCGGCCCGCAGGGCGTCCCAGTCCGGGACGGGCGCGTCGGGCCGCATCATGTCCGCGCCCGCTCCGGACGGTCCCCCGCCTGCCATCTAGCGTCCCTCCCCGCGCCGGTACGGCTCGCCGAGCCGGGCCGGTGGTCGTAGTCGTTGCGAGGCCGCCGCGAGCACGATCAGCGTGACGAGCTGCGGGGCGTAGGAGGCGAACTCGCTGGGCACGGTGTCGACCGACCAGTAGACCGCGTACACCAGCAGCCCCGCGACGAGCGCGACGGCGGCGGCGGTCCACATCCGGCGGATCGCCCACAGCACCGCGACGACGACCGCGACCAGCGTCGCGCCGTAGAGCAGCGCGTGCACCGCCTCACCGCCGGCACGCAGCTGCAGGCCGTCGACGTAGCCGAACAGCGCCGAGCCGACGAGCAGCCCGGCGGGCCGCCAGTTGCCGAAGATCATCGCGGCGAGGCCGATGTACCCGCGGCCGCCGACCTGGTTCTCCAGGTAGCCGAGCTGGCCGGGGTTGAGCACCAGGGCCGCACCGCCGAGCCCGGCGAGCGCGCCGGAGATCGTGACCGCGACGTACTTGTGCAGCACCACGTTCACGCCGAGCGACTCCGCCGCGACCGGCGACTCGCCCGCGCTGCGCAGCCGCAGCCCGAACGCCGTCCGCCACAGCACGAGGTAGCTCACCGGGACCAGCGCGACCCCGATGACCAGGATCGGCGTCAGGCCGGTGACCAGCCCGGACAGCAACCCGGCGAGGTCGGAGACGAACACCCGTTGCTGGGCCTCCAGCGCCGCGAGGCCCTCGGAGACCCCGGGGATCGAGAACTCGGTGAAGCCCTCCAGCCGCGGGGACTGGCGCGGGTTCTGCGAGACCGGGGTGAAGACCAGCGTCGCCAGGTACTTCGTCAGCCCCGTCCCGAGCAGGGTGATCGCGACGCCGGAGACGATGTGATTGACGTTGAACGTCACCGTCGCGACGGCGTGCAGCAGCCCGCCGAGCGCGCCGAACACCAGCCCGCCGAGCATCGCCGCCCACGGCCCCCACTGGTAGCCGGCCCAGGCCGCGCCCCAGGTGCCGAGCACCATCATGCCCTCGAGGCCGATGTTGATGATCCCGGCGCGTTCGGCCCAGAGGCCGCCCAGGCCGGCGAGCAGGATCGGCAGCCCCAGCCGCACCGCGGCGGACGCGGTGCCACCGGAGGTCAGCTGGATCTGGCCGGTCAGCGTCACCGTGACGGACAGGACGGCGACGAGCACGGCCGCGATCAGCGCCGACCGGGCCCAGCCGGGCAGAGACCGCGCACGATCCAGCACCGCGGTCACGACGACACCTCCGCGGGTTGCGGTGCGGGGGCCGCCGCGGCGACCCGCCGTTGCTCGGCCCGGCGCTCGACCCGGCGGACGACCTCGTAGGCGACGACCACCGACAGCACGATCAGGCCCTGCATGATCAGTACGATCTCCCGCGGGATGCCGACGACGTCGAGCGCCACCGCGGACTTGTCCAGGAACGCCCACAGCAGCGCGCCCAGCGCGATGCCGACGGGGTGGTTGCGGCCCAGCAGCGCGATCGCGATGCCGGTGAAGCCGTAGCCCTGCGGCGAGGACAGCGTGTAGGCGTGGTCGCGCCCGAGCAGCTCGGGCAATCCGACCAGCCCGGCGACCGCACCGGAGAGCAGCAGCGCGACGACGATCGTGCGGCGCGCGTTCACCCCGCCGGTCGCGGCGGCCGTCGCCGACTCGCCGGAGGCGCGCAGCTCGAAGCCGAACCGGGTGCGTCCGAGCAGGAACCAGTAGCCGATGCCCAGCGCGGCCGCGACGAACACCATCCCGAAGATCGCGCCGTTGCCGACCGGGATACCGGGGAACCAGCCCGACTCGGGGATCGGCGGGGTGGTGATGTTGTTGCCGCGCAGCTCGCCGAAGGTCTCGGCGCGGATCAGGTAGGCGATCAGCCCGGTGGCGATCGCGTTCAGCATGATCGTCGAGATGACCTCGGAGACGCCGCGGTAGGCCTTGAGCAGCGCCGGGATCGCGACCCAGGCGGCGCCGGTCAGCAGCGCCACCACCATGATCAGCACGGTGTGCAGGACGGGCGGGAGCGCCACCGTCCCGCCGACGATCGCGGCGACGCAGGCGGCGACCCGGAACTGGCCCTCGACGCCGATGTTGAACAGCCGCATCTGGAAGCCGATCGCGACGGCCAGGGCGGCGAGGTAGTAGACGGCGGCGGAGTTCACGGTGTCCACGACGACCGTGCCCGACCCGACCTGCGCGAGGATGGTGGTGACCGCCGTCCACGGCGACGCCCCGCTGATCACGAGTGCGACCCCGCAGAGCAGGGCGGCGACCGCGATCGCGAGGACGGGCGCGACGACGGCGCCCCGCAGCCGGCTCACGTGGCGGCTCCGGTCATCTTGGTACCCAGCTCCTCGGGGGTCACGGTCGCGGGATCGGCGGTGCCGACCAGCCGCCCGCCGGAGATGACGGCGAGGGTGTCGGACAGGCCGATCAGCTCGTCGAGGTCGGCCGAGACCAGCAGCACCGCGAGCCCGGCCGCGCGGGCGCGGCGCAGCTCGGCCCAGATGCCTGCCTGTGCGCCGACGTCGACACCGCGGGTCGGGTGGGCCGCGATGAGCAGCACCGGGTCGCCGGACAGCTCCCGTCCGACGACGAGCTTCTGCTGGTTGCCACCGGACAGCGCGGCCGCCATGACGTCGATTCCGGGGGTACGCACGTCGAAGTCGCGCACGATCCGCTCGGTGTCGGTGCGCGCGGCGGCGGTGTCCAGCAGCCCGCGCCGGGCGATCGGCGGCCGGGACTGGAACCCGAGGATCCGGTTCGCCCACAGCGGCTGCTCGCCGAGCAGGGCGTGGCGGGACCGGTCCTCGGGGACGTAGCCGATGCCGGCCTCGCGGCGGGCCATCGTGGAGTTCGCCGAGATGTCGGTGCCGTTCAGCAGCACCCGGCCACGGGCGTGCCTGCGCATCCCCATGACCGTCTCGACGAGCTCGGTCTGGCCGTTGCCCTCGACGCCGGCGATGCCCAGCACCTCACCGGCGTGCACGACGAGGTCGACGCCGTCGAGCAGGTCGCGGCCGCCGTCCGGGCTCGTCAGCCCGAGGCCCTCGACGCGCAGCACCTCGCGGTCGGTCACGGTCGACTCGCGGGTCTCCGGCGAGGGCAGCTCCGAGCCGACCATCATCTCCGCCAGCTCGCGGTTGGTCACGGTCAGCGGGTCCGCGGTGCCGACCGTGCGGCCGCGGCGGATCACGGTGATCCGGTCGGCGACGGCGCGGACCTCGTCGAGCTTGTGCGAGATGAACAGGAACGTGTAGCCGTCGCCCTGCATCCGGCGCACGGTCGCGAACAGCTCGTCGACCTCCTGCGGGACCAGCACCGCGGTCGGCTCGTCGAGGATCACCGTGCGGGCGCCGCGGTAGAGCACCTTCAGGATCTCGATGCGCTGCCGGTCGGCGACGCCGAGGTGCTCGACGAGCGCGTCCTGCCGGGCGGCGAGCCCGACGGTCGCGGACAGCTCGGTGATCCGCGCCCGGGCCGCCTTCCCGATGCCGTGCAGGCGCTCGGCGCCGAGCAGCACGTTCTCGGCGACGGTCAGGTTGTCGGCCAGCATGAAGTGCTGGTGGACCATCCCGATCCCCGCGGCGATGGCGTCGGCGGGGCTGCGGAAGTGCGTGTCCGCCCCGTCGACGACGATCGTGCCCTCGTCGGGCGTCTGCATCCCGTAGAGGATCTTCATCAGGGTCGACTTGCCGGCCCCGTTCTCGCCGCAGAGGGCGTGGACCTCACCGTGGGTGACGGTGAGGTCCACGCCGTCGTTCGCGACGACGCCGGGGAACCGCTTGGTGATCCCGCGCAGTTCGACCGCGTGGCGCTCGTCGGTCACTTCGTGGACGTGACGTCGATCTGTCCGGCGATGATCGCGGCCTTGTACGCCTCGAGCTGCGGGACGATGTCGTCGACCTGGCCACCGGAGGTGGAGTAGCCGACACCGTTGTTGGCGAGGTCGAATCGCGCCGGGAGCGTCGCGACGGCGTTGCCCGCGACCGCGTTGATGTACTCGTAGACCGCCACGTCGACCCGCTTGATCATCGACGTCATGATCGTGTCGCGGACCTGCGTCAGCTGCGGCGAGTTGTACTGGTCGGAGTCGACGCCGATGGCCTTCTTCTGCGCGGTCTGCGCGGCCGCGAAGACACCCTGGTTCGACTGGCCCGCCGCGGCGAAGGCGATGTCGGCGCCGCCGTCGTACTGGCCGGATGCGATCTCGGTGGCGCGGGTGGCGTCGTTGAAGCCGGTGAAGTCGCCGGCCGGGGAGATGTAGGCAGACTCGACGTCGATCTGCGGCGCGACGGCCTTGGCACCCTGCTCGTAGCCGGCGTCGAACTTCTGGATCAGCGGGTTGTCGACGCCGCCGATGAACCCGACCTTGCAGGTCGAGGTCTTCAGCGCGGCCGCGGCGCCGACCAGGAACGAGCCCTGCTCCTCGGCGAAGACCAGCGGCTTGACGTTGGGCAGGTCGACCGTGTCGTCGTCGACGATGGCGAACTGGATGTTCGGGAACTCGGTCGCGACGGTCTTCACGCCGGTGGCGTAGTTGAAGCCGACCGCGACGATCGGGTTGAACCCGCCCTGGGCGAGCTGGCGGAGGCGGTTGGTGCCCGCGTCCTCGCTCTCCCCCGCCTGGGCTGTCGCCTCGCGCGTGTTGGCCTTCTGGAGCCCCAGCTCGGCGACGGCGCGGTCGAGGCCGGCGGCCGCCGCGTCGTTGAACGAGGCATCGCCACGGCCGCCGATGTCGTAGGCCAGCCCGACCTTGAGCCGGCTCGCGTCCGCCTTCGGAGCCTCCGGCGCCGGCTGGGCCGAGGCTGCCGGGACCGACGGCGGCGCGACGCGCTCGCACTCCCCGGCCTGGGCGCCGTCGCCCCCGCCGGTGTCGCGGGCACAGCCCGCGAGCGTGAGTGCCGCCGCGGCCACGAGCGCGATCGCGGTCGCGTACCGGCCCCTGCCTCCGATGCGCTGGTTGATCCGCACGAGGTGACCTCCCCCTCCGGCGCCACCGCTCGGCGGCGCATGTCCGGACGGGACGGTAACCGCTGGACAACGGTTTCGGCAGAACTCGAAACACGGCCGTGACGCGGAATCGTCGAGCGGTTGACGGACGGTACCGTCCGCACACCCGGACGATCTTGTACCCGGGAGGTGACAGCAGTCTCGGAGGAGGATCGATGGATCGCGCGGAACGTACGGTGCAGGCCCCACCGGAGCGGGTGTGGGAGCTGGTCTCGGACATCACCCGGGCCGGTGAGTGGAGCCCGGAGGCCACCGGGGGACGGTGGCGCGGCGACGCGACGGGGCCCGCCGTGGGCGCCAGGTTCACCGGCGGGAACCGGCGCGGCCGGATCCGCTGGTCGACCCACTGCCGGGTCACCGAGTGCGAGCCGGCCCGCCGGTTCACCTTCGTGGTCGGCGAGTCGAAGACGGCCTGGGGCTGGGTCCTGGAGCCGGCCGGGGACGGGGCGACGACCGTCGTCGCCTGGCGGGAGAAGACCGGCGAGGCGGCGCTGCCGGTACGGCTGCTGCAGCGCAGCGGGATCCTGGGCCGGGACCGCGAGGCCCTGATGCGCGACGGGCTGGAGCGCAGCCTGGACCGGGTCAAGGAGATCGTCGAGCGCTGACCGTGCCGCGGGGCGCGGGCCGTGGTGCCGGGCCCGCAGCGGGCGGCCCGTTCCGCCGGGCCGTGGGTCATGCTGCAACGGTGACGACCCCCGCCGGCCCGGGTTCCCCGCGCCGACCCGCCGCCCGGCTGCTCGTTCCCGTCGTCGTGGCG
>NZ_WWFY01000276.1:0-6216 GCF_009864975.1 Pseudonocardia sp. SID8383 | reverse complement strand
GCGTCGTCGCCACCCAGTCCAGGGCGGCCAGGTACCGGCCGCACCACGGGCAGAACGCACCCCCTCCGGGGGGCGCCGTCCGGCCGCAGCGCGGGCACGGCGGGCCCGGCCGTCGGGACGCCGGCGCGGACACGGGTCAGGCGATCCGGGGGGCGCTGCCGTCGTCGGTCACGACCGTGCGGCCCTGGGCGGCCCAGTCCTGCATGCCGCCCTCGACGTTCACCGCCGGGAAGCCCTGCTGGGCGAGGTAGGCGACGACCCGGGCCGACCGGCCACCGGAGCGGCAGACGACGTAGAGCGGGTCGTCGGTGGGGACCTCGCCCATCCGGCCGGCCAGCTCGGACATCGGCAGGTGACGGGCGTGCGGGGCGTGCCCTGCGGTCCACTCGTCGAGCTCGCGGACGTCCAGCATCGGGGCGTCGGCGGGGAGATCGGACACGCTCACGGCGGGAACCGGGTCGGACATGGCGCCATCCTGCCCCGCCGCCCCGTCAACCCGCCGTGAGCGGCGCGGGTCAGCGGCCGTCGTCGCGGTAGAGCGACCCGTGCGGGATCGTCACCTCGTTCGGGTCCAGCGGCGGCTGGACGGCCCGGTATCCGCCGGTGCCCTGCGCGGGGCGGTACCCGCCGGTGCCCTGCGGCCCGGGCCTGCGCCCGGTCCCGAACAGGTCCGGACGCCCGTCGGCCCCGACCGCGGGCTGGGTGCCGGTCAGCCCGGTGTTGCCGAACAGCTCGCCGGCCTGGCGGCTGGTCTGCGGACGCTGCTGCCCCGGGTTCGGCCGGGGCTGCGGGCGCGGCTGCGAGCGGTGCCGACCGGAACCCTCGGCCCCGCGCCGGGGGATCCCGATGAGGTCCTCGGCGGGCACGGCGGTCGGCTTCGGCGCCTCCTTCGGCGCGGTGGTCGCGCGCACCGCACCGGCACCGGTGAGCGAGCGGACCTCCATCTCGGCGTAGCGGGCGGCGTTGAACCGTTCGCGGCCGCCGAGGAAGGTGCCGATGATCCCGAGGGCGAAGGACACCGGGATCGACACCAGACCGGGGTTGGACAGCGGGAAGAACGCGAAGTCCGCGTTCGGCACCATCGAGGTCGGGGACCCGGACACGGCCGGGGAGATCACGATGAGGCCCACGCAGACGATCACTCCGCCGTAGATGCTGCACAGCGCGCCGGTCGTGTTGAACCGCTTCCAGAACAGCGAGAACAGGATGGTCGGCAGATTCGCCGACGCGGCGACGGCGAACGCCAGCGCGACCAGGAAGGCGACGTTCTGGCCGTTGGCGACGATCCCGCCGCCGATCGCGACCAGGCCGATGACCAGCGCGGTCGTCCGGGCGACCTTCACCTCGGCCTCCGGCGTCGCGTTGCCGCGGCGGAGCACGTTGGCGTAGACGTCGTGGGCGAACGAGGCCGACGCGGTGATCGTCAGACCGGCGACGACCGCGAGGATCGTCGCGAACGCCACCGCCGAGATGAGGCCGAGCATGATCTCGCCGCCGAGTGCGTAGGCCAGCAGCGGCGCGGCGTCGTTCTGGTTCGCACGGGTGATCGTCCCGGGCGGCAGCAGCGCCGTCGCGCCGTAGCCGAGCACCAGCGTGAACAGGTAGAAGATGCCGATCAGCCAGATCGCCCAGACCACCGAGCGCCGGGCCTCCTTGGCCGAGGGCACCGTGTAGAAGCGCATCAGGATGTGCGGCAGGCCCGCGGTGCCGAGCACCAGCGCCAGCCCCAGCGAGATGAAGTCGATCTTGTTCGTGTACTGCAGGCCCGGGTTGAGGATGGCCTCGCCGCGCCCGGAGTTCTCGGTGGCCTGCTCCAGCACCGCGGACAGGTTGAACCCGTAGCGGCCCAGCACCCAGGTCGTCATGACCGCGGCGCCGGTGAGCAGCAGCCCGGCCTTGATGATCTGCACCCAGGTGGTGCCCTTCATGCCGCCGAACAGCACGTAGACGACCATCAGGCCGCCGACGACGACGATCACCAGCGCCTGCGACAGCGTGTCGGTCTTCGGGATCTGCAGCAGCAGCGAGATCAGCCCGCCGGCCCCGGCCATCTGCGCGATCAGGTAGAAGAGCGAGACGACCAGCGTCGAGGTCGCTGCGGCCGCGCGGACCGGGCGCTGGCGCATCCGGAACGCCAGGACGTCGCCCATCGTGAAGCGGCCGGTGTTGCGCAGCAGCTCCGCGACGAGCAGGAGCGCCATCAGCCAGCCGACGAGGAAGCCGATGGAGTAGAGGAAGCCGTCGTAGCCGTAGAGCGCGATGGCCCCGGCGATGCCGAGGAACGAGGCCGCGGACAGGAAGTCACCGGCGATCGCGGTGCCGTTCTGCGGGCCGGTGAACGCGTGGCCGCCGGTGTAGTAGTCGGCACGCGTGGCGTTCGTGCGGCTGACCCGCAGCACGATCATCAGGGTCACGATCACGAACAGCAGGAAGAACCCGAGGTTCGCGGCGACCGAGCCGACCGACTCGGCCTGGGCCAGTACCGACGTGGTCATGCGCGGACCTCCGCCTGCTCGACCCGGGCGCGCAGCTCGGCGGTCGGGCCGTCGATCTCACGCTCGGCGAACCGGACGTACAGGGTCGTGATCAGGAACGTGGAGACGAACTGGCCGAGGCCGACGAGCAGCCCGACCGTGATCGTCCCGACGACCCGGATGGACATGAAATCTGGGGCGTAGCTGGCGAGACCGACGTACGCGAGGTACCAGGCGAGGAAGATCGCGGTCATCGGGAACACGTAGCGCCGGAGTCGGCTGCGGTACGCCCGGAACTCGGGACTCGCCTGGATCTGCTGGTAGATCGTGCCGGCCGAGCGCTCTGCGGGGCTGCTCATGGCGCCGGTTCCTTTCGGGTCGTGCTGCGGGGAGCCGGGCCGCGTCGTGGCCGGGGGACCGCGGCGCGCCCCCGGGGGACACACTTCACCCGGAACAACGACGGGGTATCGCATCGGGGAACGTCGTTGCGTGCCGTTACCGACGAAGAACCCCGGTCCGGAGGAATCGACCCGTCCGAACGGTCACGCTGTGTAGACCCGTTCGGGGGAGACCCGTCAGGCCCTGTCGTCCAATCGGTCCCGCATGAGACCCAGGCGTTCGGGTGCGTGCAGGCGCAGCAGCACCTGGCCGGCGTCGGCGGGGCGGCGCGCGCGGGTGAAGTTGGAGACCAGCGCCATCGTCGCGAACGCCAGCGGCACGCTGACGATCGCCGGCCGGTACAGCAGGACCCCGATCCAGCCGGCCGACGTGCCGAGCCCGGAGACGTCGGCGCCGGCCAGCGCGGCGACGACCGCCCCGGCCGACACCACCCCGCCGACGACGACCCCGGCGATCGCGCCGACGTCGGTCAGCCCGCGCCACCAGATGCCCAGCACCAGCAGCGGGCAGAACGTGGACGCGGCGACGGCGAACACGAGCGCGACGGCCTCGGCGAAGTTCAGGCCGGTCGGCACGAGCGCGACGACGGTCGGCGGCACCCCGGCGAGCACCGTCGCCAGCGGGAAGCGCCGGGTCATCCGGCCGTGGCGGGGCAGCACGTCGGTGGACACGACGCTGGCCAGGCTGACCAGCAGGCCCGACGCCGTCGACAGGAACGCGGCCCACGCCCCCGCGGCGACGAGGCCGCCCACCAGCGCACCGAGCAGCCCGCTGCCCAGGATCGCGGTCGGGAGCAGCAGCACCGCGGCGTCGGTGCGGCCGGTGACCAGCAGCTGCGGGGTGTAGACCCGCGACAGCACGCCGAGCAGGGTCACCAACAGGTAGAAGCCGCCCAGCATCGCCAGGACGAGTACGGCGCTGCGCCGGGCCGCCCGGCCGTCGGAGTTGGTGTAGAAGCGGCCGAGCACGTGCGGCAGGCCCATGGTCCCGAGGAACGTGGCGAGGATCAGGGAGTAGGTCGCGAGCAGCTGGTGCTGCTCGGAGCCGGTGAACGGGCGCAGCCAGCTCTCGTCGTCGGTGGGGGCGCCGCGGGTGACCGGTACCGGATCGCCCGCCGCGAAGCGCAGCTCGGTCCCGGCGGTGACCTCGTGGGTGGACCCGGCGACCCAGCGGAGCGGGCCGTCGACGGCCTGCCCGTCGACGGTGCCGCGGGCGACGACGTCGACGGCCAGCCGCGCCTCCAGTGTCACCGGCGTGCCGACCGAGACGGTCGTGGGCTCGCGGAACTCCGGCGGCTCGTCGCGGGCGAAGGTGTGGCCGTCGCCGAGCCACACGGCCAGGCCGATCACGGCGGGCACGGCGAGCGCGGTCAGCTTGAACCAGTACTGGAACGCCTGCACGAACGTCACCGACCGCATCCCGCCGAGCGCGACGGTGGCGACCACGATCACCCCGGCCGCGCCGGAGCCGATCCAGTCGGGCAGACCGGTGACGATGCCGACGGTCAGCCCGGCGCCCTGCAGCTGCGGCAGCAGGTAGAGCCAGCAGATGACGATGACGACGGCCGTGCACACCTTGCGCAGCACCGGCGAGGCGAGCCGGGCGTCGGCGAAGTCGGGGACGGTGTAGGCGCCCGACCGGCGCAGCGGCGCGGCGACGAACAGCAGCAGGAACAGGTAGCCGGCGGTGTAGCCGACGGCGTACCAGAGCGCGTCGACGCCCCGGACGAGGATCAGCCCCGCGATGCCGAGGAACGACGCCGCGGACAGGTACTCGCCGGAGATCGCGCCGGCGTTGAGCCGAGACGGCACCGACCGGGACGCGACGAGGAAGTCCGAGGTCAGCCGGGTCCGGTGGGCGACGGAGCCGATCACGGCGGACGCCACCGCCACCAGGACGATCGCGACCAGCGACAGGATCGCGGTCAGGCTCATCGATCGGCCACGTCGTCGGCGAAGTCCTGTTCCGCCGCCTCCGCGGAGCTCACGTACCACCAGCCCAGGCCGAGCAGGAACGGGTAGACGAGCACGCCGAGCAGCAGCCAGGGCAACCGGATGCCGAGCACCTCGACCTGACCGATCACCGGGACCGCGATGAACAGCGCGGGCAGCACGCCCAGCCCGATCAGCGCGACGACGCTGACCCGGAGCGCGAGCAGCAGCTGGGTGCGGACCAGTGAGTTGCGCAGCAGGGTGCCGACGGCGCCGGGGTCCTGCACGTCGGACAGCCCGCGCGAGGACTGCGCGGTCGAGCGGCGTTCGGAGAGCACGACGCGGACGCGCCCGGCGCCGGGCCCCGCGCCGTCGGCGTCGTCGAGCTCCTCGACGGCCGCGGGCGGGTCGGTCGGCTCCGCGGAGAACGGGCGCGGGCGGGCCCCGGTGTAGGGCGCTGCGGCGGCCGGGGCGAACGGCTCCGGACCGGGCTCGACCGAGGGCTCGGGAGCCGGGGCGACGACGTCGACCTCGGGGGCGCGCCAGATGACCTCGGTGCGTTCGAGGGGGCCGCCGCGCAACTCGTCGAGCTCCTCGTCGAGCTCGTCCTCGTCGGGGAGGTCGTCGTCCAGCTCGTCGTCGGCACGGTCGGCGGAGTCCGCGAGGCGGTACGGCACCGGTGCGACGGGGCCGCGCCGTCCCGCCGCGGACCAGCGGGTGGGGACCGGACCGGTCTCGGGGGACTCCTCGGGACGCGGCCGGTCGGCCGGTGCGACGACGGTCGTGTCCCCGGTCCCGGTACGGGCCGGGATCCCGGCGTCTGCCGTGCCGTGGGTGTCGGCCGTGTCCGGGCCGCGGGCCGTGTCGGTGCCGGTCGCACTGTCCGTGACGCCTGCCGTGCCGGTCGCGCCCGCGGTCCCGGGGGCGCCGGTCGTGTCGGTGGTGCCCGCCAGGAGCGCGCTGCGGTCGGGGGACCAGGTGTTCGACCACGACGTCGCGCCCGGGACTCGCTGGGGCAGACCGGAGCCGCCGCTCGAGGGGGGCCACTGCTTCCCGCTGTCGGCGACGCCCGGTGCCGGGGTCACCCCCGGGGCGGACGACCAGCCGTCGCCGGGGCGCACACCCTCCGGGGCGTAGGGATCCGGCACGAGGTTCGCACGGGTCCGGGCCGGGCGGGAGCGGGTGGGCTGGAGCGGCCGGACGTCGCTCTCACACGCGTCGGGGTCGTCGGGGGCATCGGGGTCGTCGGGGGCGTCGGAGTCGCGGGCGTCCGGGTCGCGGACGTCGGGGGTGCGGACGTCGGGGGTGCGGACGTCGGGGGTGCGGACGTCGTCGCGCGGGGCGCCGTCGTGCCGGGTGTCGTCCTGCGGGCGCGGGTCGGCCGGGGCAAGGGCGGCGGGCGACGGCGCGGC
>NZ_WWFY01000275.1:0-7286 GCF_009864975.1 Pseudonocardia sp. SID8383 | reverse complement strand
CGCGACCCGGGCGAACGGCGTCCCGGTGTGCGCGATGACCTCCTCGCAGAACACGTGCAGCGCCGCCACCCCGGACAGCCCGGCCGCACGCCGCGCCACCCGGGCGTCGAGGTCGTCGAGGGCCCGCCGGAACGCGCACTCCACGATCGCGGCGCGGCCGGCGAAGTAGTGCGCCGGCGCCCCGTGGGCAACCCCCAGTGCCGCGCTGACCTCCCGCAGCGTGACCGCGTCCGGACCGCGCTCGGCGATCAGCCGCCAGGCGGCGTCGGCGATCTCGCCCCGGCGCTGCTCGTGGTCCACCCGCTTCGGCACGGTCGCTCCTCGTGTCAGCTCACGTTTTTTCTACACCAGGAGAACCATGCTGGCCGAACCAGATCCGGACGATCCTAGTCCATTCGGGCTAACGATAAGTCGTCGTCGCACGTCACCGGGCTGCTCGGTCTGACCCTCGCGCTCGGCGGCTCGGACACCCCGCGCGAGGCCCCGCACGGCGCGAACACCGTCATGCCGGCCCGGCTGTTCGTGACGGTGCACGGCAGCGGGGGCGACATCGTCGACGCGCCCACCGGGCGGCCCCACCCCGACGCACCACAGGTGCACGTCGACGTCGAGCGGCGCCAGGTCGGGATCCGCGTGCCGCACTCCGCGTGGGACCCCGCCGACGGGGCGCAGCGACTCGCCGCCGCGACCGGGCTGTGGGACAGCGACGCCGACGCCGACCTCCTCCGCAGGTCACCGCGGACGCGACGCACCCCGGCGGCGCCGTCGTCGGCGACCCGACGCCGTCGGCGTTCTCCGACGCGGCCTTCCGGTTCCGGTTCTACGAGCCCTTCGAGGCGCCCTATCGGAACCAGAAGCGCGCGATCGCGGACGACGACCTCTCCGGGACGTTCTCGCCGGTCAACCCGTACCTGCGGGAGTTCCGCCACCTCGACGCGCCGGTCGACGCCGACGCCGAGGACGTGCTGGAGATCCGATCGGCCGGGGTCGGCACCGTGACCGTCGACCCGGAGCGCGCCGGCGTCGGGTGCGACGCCCGCCTCGACGTGCACACCGACGGCCCCCTGACCGTCATGCTCGACGGCTGCGGCCGGACCGAGTCCTTCGACGGCAGCGACTCCGGTGGCCTGGCGAAGCCGGCGACGTTCGCGCCGGCCGACCCGCTGGCGCCGCTCGGCAACCCGGCGCAGGGCACGCCGCTCCCGCCGGAGGTGGGCAACGCCCCGCAGGCGCCGCTGCAGGAGCTCCCGCCCCTGCGGTTCCCGCCGAACCAGCTCGGCCAGGACCCGGCGCCCGGTGACGGCGCGCAGGAGTCCCCGACCGGCTGACCCTCCGCACGGGCACGGGCACGGGAGCGGGCCCCCGGGACACCCGGGGGCCCGCTCCGGTGGGTCGGGACGCGGCTCAGGCCTTCAGCAGGGCCTCGGCCAGGGCGTCGGGGCGGGTGAAGCAGCCCTCGTGGCTGCCCGGCACGGTGACCGGGGTGACCCCGAGCCGCTGCGGGAAGCGGTCCCAGCCGTACTCGCCGGGCGGCAGCGCGACGTCCTCGGTCGAGAGCACGTAGGCCACCGGCACCCCGAGCGTCGCCGGGTCGATCGGTTCCACGGTCTCGGTGAAGTACTGCAGCGGCTGCGGCACCAGGAGCTCGTGCACCAGGCGCTGGACCGGCTCGTCGGCGTCGTTCATGAATGCGCCCTGCCACACCTCGAACGGCAGCGCCACGGAGTTGTCGCCCGAGGCGGCGGCCTGGCCCTCGAACAGCTCGCGGTACTGCGGGGGCACCTCGTCGTTGAGCGAGCGGCCCGCGGCGGGCACGAACGCGCTCCAGTAGACGAGCTTGCGCAGCCGGGGGGGAGACCCGGTGCGCGGCACCGGTGATCACGTAGCCGCCCCAGCTGTGCCCGACGAGAGTCACGTCGGTCAGGTCGTGCGACTCGATCAGGTCGACGACCGCGTCCACGGTGTCGGACAGCCGGTCGCGGGTCGGGTCGTCACCGTCGTGCAGCCCCGGCAGGGTGGGGGTCAGCACGCGGTGCCCCGCCGCACGCAGCCGCTCGGCGACCGGGCGCCAGGCCCAGCCCCCGTGCCAGGCACCGGTCACCAGCACGAACGTCTCGGACATCGCTCACTCCTCGTCGAGGTCGGAACGGGGAAACGGCCCCCGGCGGGTGAGCCTGGCGGACCGGCGGGGCCCGGAGAAGAGGCCGTGCGGGTCGTGCCGAAAGGGGTCCCGACTGAGACGATCCGTGGAGAGATACCCCCTCGGTATCCGTGTCAGGATCAGAGTCATGGACGAATCAGTGGTGATCGTCGGTGCCGGGATCGGGGGCCTCTCGCTGGCCCTCTCGCTGCACGCCCGCGGCGTCCGGGTCACCGTGCTCGAGCGGGCGGCCGAACTGCGCGAGGTCGGCGCCGCCGTCGCGCTGTCGGCGAACGGGCTGCGCCCGCTGGACGAGCTCGGCCTGCTGGGCGAGCTGGAGAAGGTGTCCGCCCAGCCGACCGCGCTCATCCACCGCGGCTGGCGCGACGACGAGCGGGTGACCGCCTTCCCGGTCGGCTCCGACGGCAGCTACCGGCGCCGCTTCGGCGCCCCCTACCTGGGCATCCACCGCGCCGAGTTCCAGCGGGTACTCGCCGGCGCCTGTCCCGCCGGGATGGTGCGGCTCGGCTGCGAGGTGACCGCGGTCGACCCGGACGGGACGGTCACCCTCGCCTCCGGGGAGCGCGTCCGGGGCCCGGTCGTCGTCGGTGCGGACGGGGTGCACTCCCGGGTGCGCTCGGTCGTCGACCCCGCGGCCCGCCCCCGCTACACCGGGACGTCGGCCTTCCGCGGGATCGTCGACGTCGCCGACGCCCCGCTGCTGCCCGACCCCGGCGCGATCCAGTTCTGGATGGGCCCGGACGCGCACGTGCTGCACTACGCGATCGGCCCGCACGCCGAGCAGATCAACTTCTTCGCGGTGCTGGAGGGCCCCGACCCGTGGACGGGCGAGACCGGGCCGACCGACACCGACCCCGGCACTCTGGCGCGGGCCTTCGACGGCTGGTCCCCGGGCGTCGTGCAGATGCTGACGGCGGTGCCGCAGTCCCCGCGCTGGCCGCTGTACACGCTTCCCCCGATGACGCGCTGGTCCCGCGGCCGCGTCGTCCTGCTCGGCGACGCCGTGCACACGATGCTGCCGCACCACGGTCAGGGCGCGAACCAGTCCATCGAGGACGCGGCCGTGCTCGCCGACCTGCTCGCCGCCCCCGGTGCGCTCGACGGCGGCCACACCGCGGTGTTCGACCGCTACCAGCGGCTGCGCCGGGCGCGGACCCGGTCGATCCAGCGCAGCTCGCTGGTCACCAGCGGACTGCTGCACCTGCCCGACGGCCCGGCGGCCGACGCCCGCAACGCGGGGCTGACCGGGCTGGACCCGTGGTTGACCTGGATCCACGGCGTGGACGCGCGGGCCGACACCCGGCCCGTACCGGCCTGACCCGGGATTCAGCTGATTCACCTCTGAATCGGACCCTTTCCGGTCTTTGTGTCTACAGAGTCGCGCGCCTACCGTCAGATCACGCGCCGGATGCGAGGGAGGTGACGGGAATGGATCTGCGGCAGCTCCGCTACTTCGTGGCGGTCGCGGAGACGCGGCACTTCGGCCGCGCCGCCGAGCGGCTGCACATGGCCCAGTCCCCGCTCTCCCAGGCCATCCGTCAGCTGGAGAGCCAGGTCGGCGCCACCCTGTTCGAGCGCACCACCCGCCGGGTCGACCTGACCCCGGCGGGGACGTCGCTGCTGGAGGACGCGCGGCGGATCCTCGCCGGCGTCGAGGACGCGCGCCGCCGCGTCGAGCAGGTCGCCGCGGGCACCGAGGGCGTGGTGACCGTGGGTGCCACCGACCTCGCCGCCTACCGGCTGCTGCCGCGGCTGGCCCGGGTCGCCGCCCGCCGGATGCCGGGCGTCTCGCTGCGGTTCCTGCCCGGGCTCCTCACCGCCGCCCAGGAGGACGCGCTCGACGAGCGCCGCATCGACCTCGCCGTGCTGCGCCCGCCGGTGGTGCGCCCGGAGATGTCGGTCCGCCCGATCGCCCAGGAACGGCTCCTCGCGGCGCTGCCGGCCACGCACCGGCTCGCCGGGGCCGGGACGGTCGCGCTGGCCGAGCTGCGCGGCGACGACTTCGTCGCCTACGGCGCCCCCGGGTCGGTGGTCGACTCGGTCGCCACCCAGGGCTGCCTGGACTCCGGGTTCCTCCCGCGGCGCCGCACCGAGGCCCGCGACACCCCCATCCTGCTCACCCACGTCGCCGCCGGTGCCGGGGTCGCGTTGCTGCCCGAGTCGGTGCGCGCCCTGGGCACCGAGGGCGTCGTCTACGCCGACCTGGACCGCGAACTGCGCGTCGACCTGGCCCTGGCCTGGCGCACCGACGACGACTCCCCCGCCCTCGTCCGGCTGCTCGACGTGCTCGCCGAGCGCGCCCACGAGCTGGACCCCCGCCCCGCCACCGTCCCCGGAGGACCGCAGTGAAGATCGTGGCCGTCGAGGCGATCCCGTTCGCCGTGCCCTACCGCAAACCGCTGCGGTTCGCCTCCGGCGAGGTGCACACCGCCGACCACGTGCTGGTGCGGGTGCACGCCGAGGACGGCGTCGTCGGCGTCGCCGAGGCCCCGCCCCGCCCCTACACCTACGGCGAGACCCAGGCCTCCATCCGCGCTGTGGTCGACACCGTGTTCGCCCCGGAGATCGTGGGCCTGAGCGTGTTCGAGCGGGAACGGATCCACGCCGTCCTGGACCGCACGATCGGCAACCCCACCGCGAAGGCCGCGATCGACATGGCCGTCTGGGACGTCATCGGGCGCCGGCTCGGCGTCGGCGTCTCCGAGCTGCTCGGCGGATACACCGACCGGATGCGGGTCTCGCACATGGTCGGCTTCGCCCCCGACGACGTGATGGTCGCCGAGGCGCAGCGGATGCGCGACGAGCACGGCGTCACCACCTTCAAGGTCAAGGTCGGCCGCCGCCCCGTCGCGCTGGACACCGGCGCCTGCCGGGCGCTGCGCGAGGCGCTGGGCCCCGACGTGGAGCTCTACGTCGACGGCAACCGCGGCTGGACCGCGTCGGAGGCGGCGCGGGCCCTGGACGAGATGGCCGACCTCGGCCTGACCTTGTCCGAGGAGCTCATGCCCGCCGACCAGGTGCTCGGGCGACGCTGGCTCACCGCCCGCACCACCGTCCCGACCGTCGCCGACGAGTCCGCAACCCGACCCGGCGAGGTGACCCGCGAGCTGCTCGACGGCGCCGCCACCATGATCAGCATCAAGACCGCGCGGACCGGGTTCACCGGCTCGCAGCGGGTGCTGCACCTGTGCGAGGGACTCGGCACCGAGGTGGTCATGGGCAATCAGGTCGACGGTCAGCTCGGCACCGCCTGCACGGTCGCCTTCGGCGCGGCGCACCGCCACACCAGCGCCCGCGCCGGGGAGCTGTCGAACTACCTCGACATGAGCGACGACCTGCTCACCGAGCCGCTGCGGATCAGCGGCGGCGAGCTGCGCGTCCCCGGCGGGCCCGGGATCGGCGTCGACGTCGATCCCGACAAGCTCGCCCACTACCGCACCGACACCTGAGTACCGCCCCACCACAGGAGAGAGACATGTCCGAGACCGCCACCGCCGCCGGCTCCGGCGCGAACGCCACCGCCACCTTCGCGAAGAAGGAGCGCATCGGCGCCGCCGCCGACCCGGCCCGGGTGTCCGCCATCGCCACCGACACGCTGCAGGCCCTGCACGAGGTCATCCGCAAGCACGAGGTGACCTACGCCGAGTACGACGCGCTCAAGGCGTGGCTGATCCAGGTCGGCGCCGACGGCGAGTGGCCGCTGTTCCTCGACGTGTTCGTCGAGCACGTCGTGGAGGAGGTCGCCAACGCCGACCGCCGCGGCGCCGTCGGCACCATCGAGGGCCCGTACTACGTGCCGGGCGCCCCGGTCATCGAGTCCGGGTCCGCGATGCCGATGCGTCCCGACGAGAAGGGCACCCCGCTGCTGTTCCAGGGCACCGTCACCGACCTCGACGGCACCCCGGTCGCCGGCGCGACGGTCGATCTCTGGCACGCCGACGACGAGGGCTACTACTCCCAGTTCGCCCCCGGCATCCCCGAGTGGAACCTGCGCGCGGTCGTCCACACCGGCGCCGACGGGCGCTTCGCGTTCCACACCATGCAGCCCGCGCCCTACCAGATCCCGACCGACGGCTCGACCGGCGCGTTCATCGACGCGGCGGGCTGGCACCCGTGGCGGCCCGCGCACCTGCACCTCAAGGTGTCCGCGCCCGGCAAGCAGCCCGTCACCACCCAGCTCTACTTCGACGGCGGGGACTACGTCGCCGACGACGTCGCCCAGGCCGTCAAGCCCGATCTGATCCTGCACCCCGGCCCGGCCGCGAGCGGCACCGGCAACGAGGTCACCTACGACTTCGCGCTGGACCCCGCCTGATGGCCCGCTTCGCCGTCCGGATGGAGGTCGACCTCCCCGCCGACATGGACCCCGACGCCAAAGCCGACCTGCTGGCCCGGGAGAAGGCCTGGTCCCAGCAGTGGCAGCGATCGGGTGAGTGGGTGAGCATCTGGCGCTGCGTCGGTGAGTACGCCAACCTCTCGATCTTCGAGGTGCGCGACAACGAGCAGCTCCATGAGATCCTGTGGGGTCTGCCGCTGTTCCCGTACATGACGATGCAGGTGACCCCGCTGGCCACGCACCCGTCGGACATCCACGCCTGAGCCCCGCCGGGGCGCCCGGACCCGGTGACGGGCGCCCCGGCGGCCACGCCGACGGCTTCACCGCCTCCGGGCGCCCGGCCCGGGACCGGTTCGGCGAGCACCTGCTCGGCTGAGCCCGGCCCGTTTTTACCGTCGGCTTCCCCAGGGCTGTCCGCGGGCTGAGGTGGGGCGTCCTAGCGTCGGGGACACAGCGACGACCGTCCCCGGAGGCCCGATGATCCAGCCGGATCTGCAGCTCGTCGGACCCGCCGAGTTCGCCCGCGACCAGACCCTGCTTCTTCTCGCCGGCGACCCGGCCCTCACCCGGTCCGGTGTCACCTTCGCGAGCGTCGTCGCGCTGCCGGGGATCGGCGGGTCGTACGCCGTGCCTGCCCGCGCGACCGAGGACGTGCTCGCCCTGACCTGGTCGCCGCCGCGCGCCGCCGCCGCCGGCACGGTGTGCCAGCGCGTGTGCCTGTCGGTGGTCCCGTCCCGCGACGGGCACCGGCGCGGGGGCGCAGCGGTCCTGCGGGCCGCCGGGCGGGCA
>NZ_WWFY01000030.1:0-756 GCF_009864975.1 Pseudonocardia sp. SID8383 | reverse complement strand
GCGTGCCCACGGCAGGCCCGCACCCGCGCCGGGGCATCGCCGGGCCTGACCTCCGACGGGGCCGTGCGACCGCCCCGACGGTGGTGGGTGGGGGCCGAGTCGGCCGGGGTCGGCGGTCCCGAATCCGCCGGCCCCGGCCGGGGCGACCACCCGTCCGCTCCCCAGCGACGGGTGGTGGGTCCTCGGGGTGCGTGGCCCGCGACGAGGCGGGTGCGTGCCGGTGGGAGGCCGGCGGCTCACGCGAGGTGATGTATATCACGCGGAACGGCCGGATTGGTCCGGTTTCCCCGAACCGGGCGACGGTATCGATCAAGCCGTCCGTGTGCGTGTAGACCCCGGAGCACCGGGAAGGCCGCGGGTGTCCGGGCCCGGGCGGGCCCGGCGCGGCGAGGAGGCGGACGTGGCGGGGCAGACGGCGATCGGACTGGCGGTCGAGACGGCGGGACCGGGGGTGCGGCTGGTCCGGGTGTCCGGGCGGCTGGACCGTGCGGGAGTGGAGGCGCTGGCGCGGATGCTCGACGCGCAGGCGCGGTGCGGCCGGACCCCGGGACACGTCGTCGTCGACCTCTCCGGGGTCAACGCCTTCGACGGTCCCGCCACCGAGCGGCTCGGTGCGGTCGTCGCCCGCTCGCGTGCCGACGGCGTGCGGCTGCACCTGGCCGGATGCGGCGGCCGGGCGGAGCTGCTGCCGCTGCGCGCCCGCCAGGTCCTGCAGCGCTGCAGTGCCTTCCCCTCCGCCGAGGTCGCCGTCCGGAC